>JAGVEK010000253.1 GCA_020058315.1 Candidatus Zixiibacteriota bacterium | reverse complement strand
GATCGTGGTTCCGACTCAGCGCGGGAAGCGTTTCTGGAATGGGTTGAAGGAATCGCTTGTTGTCGCGTCCAGCGTGGCCACCATGTATCTCGTGATCCACCAGGCAACCAGATGATCAATCCACCCGCGAAATTCCCGGCGTCGGAGGAGCAGAGTGCACCGGGCAATCCCACCGGACCCGCCGGCCCACCTGTGGGGGCATTGCGGGTGGTCGAAGTGCTGGCGCGTGAGCGGCGAATCCTCTGGCGTTACCCGCTGGCGGTTACGGTGATCGTGGTTCTCATCTCGTTCCTTTTCCCCAATGAGTACCGATCCACTGTGAGCATCCTGCCGCCAGAGCGCGATTTTCAGAGTATGAGCGTTCCCATCGGGGATTTGAAGTCGCTGGCCGCAGGAGGAATGTCGCTGCCACTCATGGCGACTCCTTCCGATATACTCGCAGCCGTGCTCACCTCACGCACTGTCCGTGACTCTGTTGTCTCACGACTCGGGCTCGACCGTCGCTGGGGATTCGATTTTGACGTGGCCGTTGGCCGGGTCCGGGACAACAGCGGCGTGAAAGTGGCCCAAACTGGCGTCGTCGAGTTTTGGGTTGTCGATCGCAATCGGTATTTTTCTGATACCCTTGTGAATTCTCTGGTCGATGAAGCCGACCGTCTTAACCAGTCCATCCTGACCACGAAGGCACGCCGGACACGGGAGTTTGTGGAAAGCAGGCTGGTGGAGACAAGAGCGCAACTGGACGTGGCCAGCCGCGCTCTGAGGGAATTTCAGAGCCGTCACCGCAGCGTCGCCCTGGAAGCACAGATCTCGGCGCTGGTAGGAAACGCGGCCAAACTGAAGGGGCAACTCACAGCCGATGAGATCGACCTCTCGGCTCTTGAGGGGACGCTGTCACCGGAGCACTACAGGATCAAGCAACTCCGCACACGAATACGCGAGACGAAGCGCCAGATTGAAGATATGGAATCGTCGGTGATGGGAGACAGCGCCAAGACCGGTACCACGGGGATCGCCGGGCTGCCGCGCATCGGACAGGAAATGGCGGAGAAGCTTCGCGAAGTCAAAATCGCGGAAACACTGTACACACTGCTGACAGAACAATACGAGAACGCAAGAATTCAGGAACGGCGTGATACTCCATCCTTCTCCGTTTTGGATCGCGCCACACGTGGTGGTCAGAAGATCCGCCCGAAACGTTTGCTTATAGGGATCGGCACCCTCGTCGTTGCATTCGTTCTGGCGGCAGCACTCGTTCTGGTTCAGGAATATCTCAGCCAGCTGGCCATGGCAGACCCAGCGAAGCATCGCGCCGTGCTCGCGATTCGGGACGCGCTACTTTCCCGCCGGAGCGTGCGCCGCGGCTGAACGCCGCAGGAGAACATTGCTGATGAAATTTGGACCAAACGGCCACCTTCCCCCCGTGCGTATCGGCGTGATCGGCCTGGGTGCCTGGGGAAAGAATCTGCTTCGCGAGTTCTCGCGAGGTGTCCATTCGACGGTTCCGATTGCCTGTGACGCCCTGGAGGAGGCACGTGCCAAGGCACGAGCCCAGTACCCGGGGCTTCAGGTAACGAGCGATGCGGCCCAAGTCCTTGATGCTGATGTCGACGCCATCGTGGTTGCGACCCCGCCAGCGAGCCATTTCGACCTCGCGAGTGCTGCGATCGAGCGCGGCAAGGACGTCTTTGTCGAGAAGCCACTCGTCCTGGATCTTGGCCAAGGCGCCCTCCTGGTGGATCAGGCACAGCGATCCAAACGGATCCTGATGGTCGGTCACATCATGGAGTACCATCCGGCGGTCGAATGGCTCAAGAACTACATCGGAAACGGAGGGCTGGGGAAGGTCTACTACCTGTATGCCACCCGTGTGAATCTCGGCAAAGTGAGAGACATTGAGAATGCGATGTGGTCGTTTGCGCCCCATGACATCTCGATGATCTCCTATCTTCTGGGAGAGTTTCCGCATCGTGTTGCGGCCGTCGGGCAATCCTACCTGCGTCCGGGCATCGAAGATGTTGTCTTTCTGACGATGTGGTACAACGAGAAACTGATGGCGCATGTGCACACGAGCTGGCTTGACCCGCACAAGGCGCGTTCGCTGACCATTGTGGGGCAGAAGCAGATGGCCGTTTTCTCCGACACAGATCCCGCGCAGCGCATCACCATCTTCGACAAAGGGGTGGATGTTACGACCGATTACAATACGTATGCCGAGTATCTGACGCTGCGTACAGGTGAGGTCCACATTCCCAAAGTCGACAATGCCGAACCGCTGGCAATCGAATGCCAGCACTTCATTGACAGGGTCCGTGACCGCCAGAGTCCCCGGTCAGACGGGGTAGACGGGTTGCGCGTCCTGCGTGTGTTAGCAGCCGCCCAGCAGTCCCTGCAGTCCGGCGGCACGCCGGTGGATGTTTCATTTCCAGACGAGGAGAAGACATCGTGAGCATTATCATCGATCCCAGCGCCCGTGTGGCGGAGGGGATTCGCTGGGGTGAGTTTTGTGTTGTCGGTCCCCGGGTAGTCGTGGGCGCCGGCTGCGAAGTCGGCAATCATGTTGTCCTCGGAGCCGACACAGAGGTTGGCGCCGGTGTCCGGATCGACGATGGCGCTGTGATCGGGAAACTGCCCATGCGTGCCGCGAACACCGCCGTGACCAAACTGGCGGATCTGCCCGCCGCTCGGATCGGCGAAGGTGCGATCATCGGGACGCACGTTGTGATCTACCGTGGAGCCACGATCGGGCAGAAAGTGCTCATTGCCGATCTCGCCACGGTGAGAGAGAACGTCACCATCGGTGACTTTACGATCGTGGGAAGGGGTGTCGCGGTAGAGAACTTCTGCACGATCGGACGGTACTGCAAGCTCGAGACCAACGTCTACATTACCGCGTATTCAACCCTGGGCGACCGCGTTTTTGTCGCCCCCGGAGTATTGACATCTAATGACAACTTTGTCGGGCGGACCGAGGAACGGTTCAAGCATTTCAAGGGTGTGACAGTTGG
>JAGVEK010000341.1 GCA_020058315.1 Candidatus Zixiibacteriota bacterium | reverse complement strand
GACGCTCTTCCGATCTGAACCTCGAGGCCCTGGGCGCCGCCCTGGGTGGAGGTGGCGCCCTGCCGGCACCAACGAATCTGCAGGCGCAGTAGGGCGCGTCTCCCCTGCTCCACCGCACCGCAGACCCCAGTCGACGCCGTCAACGGCCCTCACCGGCCCATCCGCAACATCTGGGAAACTCGCCCCCGCTTCCGGGTGCGCGGTTGCTGTGTGGAGCAGCGGTTGACGTGTCGCGAGAAAGTTGCGGGGTAGCCTCTCGCCATAAGCTAATCTTCACTGCGTGAATCCAGCTGTCCTTTCTGTTTTCGGCCTCAATCCGACCCGGATCGGCGGCACAGAGTCCTACGCGCACGAGCTGTCGGTGCAGCTCGGCCGCCACGGCTGGACCAGCGTGCTCTGCTTCGAAGAGTTTCCGCCTGAGCCGGTGCGTCAGTACCTCGCCCTTCCGAATGTCACCATCGAGACAGTCCCAAAGGTCTGGCAACTGGCCTGGCGTCCAGCGAGAGACGTCGCGCGGCTCTTGCGGCGTCATCGACCTTCGATCCTGCATCTCCAGTACACCGGCTTTCTCAGCGTCTACCCGTGGCTGGCGCGAATGCACGGGGTGAAAAGGGTGTTCTTCACCGATCAGGCCTCGAGGCCCGAGGGGCATATCATCGCACGGGCGCGAGCCTGGAAGCGGATGGTGACGTGGGCCGTCGACCATCCCCTTACCTGGGTGATCAGCATCAGTGAGTTCAACCGCCGGTGCCTCGTCGAGGCGGGCCTCTGTCCGGAAGATCGAGCCTTACGGATCTACAATGCGGTAGACCTCGCGCGGCGGGTTGAGTCACCGGAGCGTGGCGCCGACTTCCGCCGCCGCCACGGGATTCCGGATGGACGAGTCGTAATTCTGCAGGTGTCATGGATCATCCCTGAGAAGGGCATCGGCGATCTCTTGGATGCGGCACGCACCGTGCTCGGGACCCACCCAAAGGCGCACTTCGTGTTCGCGGGCGAAGGCCGCTCGCGGCAGGAGTACACTCGGCGTGCGGAGGACATGGGGATCAGCAAACATGTGACCTGGACTGGGCTCGTGACCGACCCCTTCGGCGACGGCCTCTACGCGGCGGCCGATGTGGTCTGCCAGATGTCGCGCTGGGAGGAAGGCTTTGGCTGGGTGATCGCTGAAGCGATGGCCCACGGGAGACCGGTTGTAGGTACCCGTGTCGGCGCCATCCCCGAAATCGTCCGCGATGGGGTGACCGGGTTCCTGGTCAATCGGGGCGATTCCGCGGCGATGGCGGACGCTCTGGTCAAATTGATTCGCGACCCCCAGCTCCGGGCGCGCCTGGGAGGTGCCGGCCGCACTATGGCAGAAGCCGAGTTCGACCTCCGCAAGTCCGTGGCACAGGTGCTCGGGCTCTATGGGATCAGAGCGCAGTAAAGCCGGACCGGGTACGGGTTCGATGACCAGTCCATACATCACCCGCTCTGTAATGGACAGTGCAGTGGGCCTCATCCTCGTCCAGGCCCGCGAGCGGCTAAACGCCATGACCATATCCTTCTTTTCCGAGGTCGCCCACCATCCGACGGCTCTCTGGGCGGCAATCGCGCCGGGAACGCTCACCCATTCCATGATTCAGGAGACAGGTCGGTTTTCACTGGCCGTGCTAAATCAAAAACAGGCGAAGATCGCGATGATGTGCGGCTCGGTCTCCGGCCGCGAGGCCGATAAGTGTTCCCGGCTGGACTTACATAAAAGCCCTTCCGGTTTCGTGTTCCTGGCTGGGGCTCTCGCATCGACGGGCTGTGTCGTCAGACACAGCGGCACGACTGGTGATCACACGATCTTCGTGGCGGATATCATTGAAGCAGAATTGGACTCGGCCACACTCCACCTGCGCCAATTGCTACTCTCCGACCTTCGACACTGAATGCGCTTTCCTGGCAGGACAATCTGGGATACTCGCGTTCAGTCCGTTTGCGGTATTCTCAGCGCTAACGGACCGACGGGAGTGGAAGTGTTTGTGTCCGCCTCATTTGCGCAGGTCTCGCTCTCTCCCCCGATGGTCGTCATCAATCCAAATCGAATGCATTCCATTGAGCCGGCAATCGCTCAGACAAGTCGGTTCGCGATCAACGTGATGCCGGTGGCCTCGTGCGACTTGGTTGCCCGGCTCATGAGCATGCGCCGGCGTGAACCGAATAAGGCGCAGGCAGTCGGGCTGCGAATTACAGAGGATGAACGCCATATTCCGTTTGTCGAAGGAGCGCTCCGCGTTCTGTTCTGTGAGGTCGAGAGCACGATACCGAGCGGTGACCGGCGGCTGTATATAGCTCGAGTCCTGGAATCCCGCTTGAATGCAGCCCTTGCGGATCAAAGGCCGTTACTCTTCTCCGACGTCCTAGGCAGCCCCTCCGGCCGCAAGGTGTGGAAGCTATTCAGGAGAGCCTTCATCGTTTCTGGAGCTCTCGATCTTGCGAAGAGATTGCGTGACAAGCTCAGACCCCCGCCTCCTCCGAATATTGCCCTCACCACGTATGAGGAGGCCGGAGCGACCGAGGAAGAGATCGCGAGAGTCACCGAATACGACGTGGTAGATAGAAGCCGTAGGCTCACGCCTCCCGCTGCCCCAGCAATCGTGAAACAGAAAGTGGGAGTCTGCGTGGTGGGAACCGGGTGGGGAGGCGTTCACTGCCGGTATCTGAGGATGGCCAGTCCTACGGTGCGACTTTTTGTTTGCGGACGCAATGCAGACAAGGCTGCTCGACTCGGCCGTTCGGTTGGAGCTGAGGGCATCTTCACCGATCTTAGAACCGCCGCAGAAGACGCACGGGTTCAAGCTCTGACGCTGGCGCTCCCGCATGATATCCATAGGCAGGCGGCGGAGACTGCGGCGGCAGCGGGAAAGCATGTGCTGGTAGAGAAACCAATTGCGACCGACTTGGCCGACGCGGATGCCATGATAGACGCGGCCAAAAGCGCCGGCACCATCCTCATGGTTGCAGAAGACATGCACTTCCGACCGGCGATTCGTGAAGCTGTGGACTGCATCAGACGTGGCGATGTCGGCGAACCCCTATACTTGCTGGTTCACGCCGGCGGATTACGCCGGCCTCAGGGCTGGGCCGCTGATAAGAACCGGATGGGGGGCGGTGTCTTGATCGATATCGGCGTGCACTACATTCGAGCCTTGCGGCTCTTGATGGGAGAGCCCGATCGCGTGCTTGCGTCGCGGGCAATGCAAATAAACACGAAAATGTTGGGCGAGGACAGTGTTCACCTTGTCTTCTCGAGTCGCTTCGGCTGGGAAGCCGCTATGCTCCTGACTTGGTCAAGTCCACGCGGTCATCTCCCCGACATTGTATTGGCGGGCGAAAAAGGCACGCTTCATTTATGGCCCGGCAAGCGATACCTCGATTATTACCCCGCCACACCACGTGTTCTTCCCAGCTTGATTTCGTATGTTCGCCCCTATTGGCTACAGGAGGCGTTGTTTCGACCACAGATGCAACGGGTCCGCTTGACCCAACCCGATAAGGACGGAACAGGTTATCTGGGCGAAATGCGGGAATTCCTGGCCGCCGTAATCGAAGGACGAGCACCTGAGAGCCGCCCCGAGGATGGCCGTCGAGATCTAGAGATTGTGCTGCGCTGTTATGAGTCCCTGGATCGCGGCACCTGGACAGCGATTCCATCAGTTGATTCTGAAAAGTAGCTGATCGTCGAAGCTTTTTGATGTCTGGACTTGGGGACTGTTCGGGCCCTGCAGGTCACGGCAGGGTCGTGACCGTCCCCGTGGCCCTCCCCACATTACCGAACGGGTCCTGGGCACTTATGCGGACGTGGTACTGGCGGTCGGGCAGGAGGTCCGCCAGCTCGTAGGTGAAACGTCGCGTGTAGAAGTAGCGGCGGCGCTGACTGAACTTGCCGTCTCCGGGGTCGGGCCACTCGATGTAAGGGATGGCACTCCCGTACTCCGGCGTGAGGCCGTACTCTACCTGCCACAGCGCGATGTCATCCGCCTGTTCCGGCGTGGCGCCGGCAAGCTGCGCGCTCACGAGGACGCGACGACCACCGCCGGGCGAGCGGAGCGGGAGTAGCGTGAGGCGTCCGATCGCGGGTGGGGTTTCGTCGGGACGCTTCGCATGGGTCCGGAAGGGCGCATAGAGCGGGTCGCCGAAGACGACCGTGTTCCAGCGTGTGTTGAACGGGTTCGCGGAGTAGAAGGCCTCGGCCACGTCATGGCCGCTGGTCAG
>JAGVEK010000521.1 GCA_020058315.1 Candidatus Zixiibacteriota bacterium | reverse complement strand
AGCAGGCTGGCAAGACCGGCAACGACCGCTGAACCGATGCTGCACGTGACACCCAGAACCACGGCACTCCGTGCCCACTGCCGCCAGCGCCCGGTCTTGAATTCGCAAGGAAGCGCCCATACCAGCACCACCGCGCCGACCAGTGACCCCGTGCTTGTAGCGGCCGCCAGTCCGACGGTCCCGTACCCTTCGACCCACCAGAGACTAAGAACCAATTTGACAGCCAAACTCGCCGCCGCCGAGAGCATCACCGGCCCCCATCGGCGGGAAGAATAGAACACTTTGGCAAGTATAGCTATCAACACGTTGGGAATCAGCCCCAACGAATATGCGATCAACGTCGACGCCGTCAGCAGGCGTGACTCCTGAGTGAACGCACCACGCTGGTACAGCAAACCCGTTATCTCCTGCCGGAAGAACACCAGCCAAATCATGACCGGGACAACCAGGATCAATGACCAGCGAACTGCCTTATCCAGGATGTCCCCGGCGCGTTCCTGATCATTGGACTGCATCGAGGTGGACAGAAATGGAAAGACGGCAGTGCCCAAAGTGAGTCCACAGATGGAGATGGGAAGGACCGCGATCAAGTTCGCGTATTGCAGCGCGGCGATCGATCCCTCCGCAAGGTAGGAACCAAGATGACGATCAATGAGCGCACACAACTGCGGGATCGAATCAGCCAGCAGAATAATCGGAACCCACAGTCCGATGTCGTTGTGAAGCGGCGCAGCAGCTGCGGAATCAGAACATTGAGGAGCAGTGGTCTGCGGCTTGCCAATCGGCAGGAGGTTCCAAAGCGTTGCGGCGGCGCTGCCTGCCACGAATCCCCATGCCAGCGTGAGCGCTCCCCCGTCCGGGTACAGCAACACAGCGGCGATCATCACTACGCTCTGCCATACCAGTGACAGGCCGGGGCGAACGAACTGCCGGCGTGCCAAGAGACGACTGCGCGTCAAGGCCTCGATCGTGGCAAGTGCGACCGCTGCGGAAGTGATCCGCAAAACCATGACCGTCTCTGACCTGAGAGCTGCGGGGAACCCGGAATTCGTCAGAGCGGCGATGGGCCCGGCAAGCAGCCCAATGCACGCCGACAGCACACACATGACGCTGAGAACTCCCCAGGCCTGTCGGCGAGCCGCCCCGGTGCCGCGGGCGTCGGAGAAGAGGGGAACGAACGCGTTGGGGATCGAGTGAAAGACGATTGTTGCGGCCATCGCCGGAAGGGTCATCCCTGCCAAATACAGATCGACTGTGTGCGAAGTGCCGTAGGTCGCCGCGATTACGGCCTCGCGCAGAAATCCCACGACCTTCGCGAGGATGGCGGTCGCGATCAGAATCAAGCCTGCGCGCCGGAGGGTTGTCTCAGTCATAGCCTGTCGTCCACCGGGGGAGTGTGAACGCAATCCACGCTAATTATGCCGGCTATCGCAGGTCTGCCTTCAGACGGGCCACGATTGTGCGTGAGGCGTGACGCATCCGGAAGTAGCGATCTGCAATAGGCCGGATCTTCCATGGCCGGGAGAGAGCCATTCGGACCAATGCTAAATCCAGATCGACCACGCGATTGGCCCCGCAAGCTGCTGTCTCGACCCATTCCGTCTTGTCGCGCAATGTAAGGCAGGGAGTGTGCGACCAGTACGCCTCGCGCTGGAGACCACCGGAATCGGTCAACACCGCGCGTGCTCCCCGCAGCAGTGCGAGTATCGTTATGTAATCGAGTGGTGGAGTCGTGATCAGATCCGGATTCCGCCTTAGCGCGGACCAAAGGCTGTAGCGTTTCAGATTTCTTCTGGCACGCGGGTGAACCGCGAAAATCGCGCGACGGTCGAGGGATGTCAGAATCGCCACCAGTTTCTTCAAGCGCTCGGGATCATCAACAGTCTCTGCGCGATGGCAGGTGACGAGGTAGTATTCACCCGGGGAAATTCCATACGATGCTTCAATCTCCCTCGATCTTCTGCGGGGGCGGGATTGACAGAAGGACTCGTAGAGGACATCTCCGACACCCCAGACTCCGTCAGCAATACCCTCTCGTTTCAAGTTCGCGATGGCGGTCTCTGTTGGACAGAATCGCCAGGTGGCCAGATGATCGGCCACGATGCGATTTTTCTCTTCGGGCACTGACTGATCGAACGATCGCAGCCCGGCCTCGACATGTGCGACCGGAACATTGCGGTAGGACCCTGCCAGGGCCGCTCCAGCAGTCGTGCTGGTGTCGCCGAATGTGATCTGCGCATCCGGCTGCAACTTCCGAAGAGCCCGATCCATGGCATCGGCGATACGCGCAACCTGCGCGCCGGGCGTGCCGCCTTTGATTCCCAGGTGCATGTCCGGGCGGCGGATCTTCCCACCGGAGTAAAACACTCCCGCCATGTTGTAATCGTAGTGCTGGCCGGAATCGATCAGAACAGAACGGAAGTGCTGCTCGAGAACTGTCCAAAACGAAGACAGTTTGATCAATTGAGGTCGGGTGCCAAACGCGGAGACAACCAGCGGTTTGGATGGGTGCCGGGATCTCGCACGAACCGTCGGCTGCAACCGGCCGCGAACTCCGCCTGACTCAGCGCCGCGAGGGCTCATGCGAAGAATGACTTGATCGCCTCGATCACAACCGTCTGCTCAGACTCCGTCATTTCCGGGAAGATCGGAATCGAAACCACTGTCTGGGCGGCCTTCTCAGCGACCGGGAGACTTCCGCCAGCCCTCGGCAGGCCTTCGAAGCACTTCTGGGAGTGGAGAGGCAGCGGATAATAGATCTCCATCCCGATCCCGAGGCTCTTAAGCTGATCACGCAGGGCGTCGCGACGCGCGGTAGCTATGGTATACTGATTGTAGATGTGGTATGCGCCACCAGTCCGCTTGGGGAGGATCAGATCGCCCACGCCCGACAATTCCCGATCGTAGACATCGGCATGGGCGCGCCGTTGCTCGGTCCACTTGTCCAGATGTTTGAGCTTCACAGAGAGAATCGCGGCCTGGATGGTATCCAGCCGCGAATTGTATCCAATGATTCCGTGGTAGTACTTCGGCTTGGCACCGTGGGTTCGCAGAATCCTCACGTTTTCCGCGACGTTGGGATCATCCGAAACGATCATCCCGCCGTCGCCCGCTGCGCCGAGATTCTTGCTGGGGAAAAATGAAAAGCACCCGGCCTTGCCCCAGCGGCCCGCTGTCGTGCCCTTGTACGAAGCACCGATCGCCTGCGCGGCATCCTCAACGACAGCGAGATTGTGCGCATCGGCGATGCGACGAAGACGTTCCATGTCCGGCATCTGGCCGAACAAATGTACCGGCATGATCGCCTTGGTCTTGGGCGTGATTTTCTTCTCAACAAGATCCAGATCAATATTGTAGTCATCCGAGCGAATGTCACAGAAGACCGGTGTGGCGCCGACATGGGTCACGGATCCAGCGGTTGCAAAAAATGAAAACGTGGGGACGATCACTTCATGACCGGGGCCGACCCCGACCGCTCTCAACGCAAGGATGAGGGCATCCGATCCCGAGGCCACGCCGATCGCGTGTGCGACTCCAAGTTTCTCCGAGATCTCTTTTTCGAATGTTGCGACCTCCGGTCCCATGATAAATTTGGCGTGCGCGAGCACGCGGGCAACCGCAGCGTCGATGTCTGTCTTCAGGTCTTGATACTGTCTTGTCAGATCCAGCAGTGGTACCGGCATCGCGATCTCCTCGATTTATGCTTTCTTCCGTACGTCGGGCCAGTTCTGTGCTTCGAGCAACTGCTCGCTGGGCACCGGTCGCATCGTCTTGGCGGGAATCCCGGCGACGATCATGCGTGGCGGGGCATCCTTTGTCAGGAGCGCGCCGGCGGCAACGAGGGCGT
>JAGVEK010000401.1 GCA_020058315.1 Candidatus Zixiibacteriota bacterium | reverse complement strand
TAGTGGGTCCTCCCGGCACCGGCAAGACGCTGCTCGCCAGGGCAGTGGCCGGCGAGGCGGGCGTCCCCTTTTTCAACATCTCCGGCTCGGAATTCGTGGAGATGTTCGTAGGCGTCGGGGCATCGAGGGTCAGGGACCTTTTCCAGCAGGCAAAATCCAAACCGCCGTGCATTGTGTTTATCGATGAAATCGACGCGGTCGGGCGCCACCGGGGCGCCGGTTTGGGGGGCGGCCACGACGAGCGAGAGCAGACACTGAATCAACTGCTGGTCGAGATGGATGGCTTCGAGTCCAATGAGGGCGTGATCCTGCTGGCGGCTACCAACCGTCCCGATGTGCTCGATCCGGCCCTGCTACGTCCCGGACGATTTGACCGCCAGGTTGTGGTTGACTCCCCCGACGTCAGGGGTCGCGAGGGTATTTTCAAAGTCCATACACGCAAGATTCCGGTTGGCGACGATGTCGATCTGAAAGTCCTCGCACGTGGAACCCCCGGACTGTCCGGCGCCGATATTGCGAACCTCGTCAACGAGGCTGCCTTGCTCGCGGCCCGCCGCAATCGCGAAAAGGTTACGATGGGCGATTTCGAGGATGCCAAGGACAAGGTGATGATGGGCACCGAGCGGCGCTCACTGGTCATCACCGAAGAGGAAAAGAAGACGACAGCCTACCATGAGGCCGGACACGCCCTGGTCGGGAAATTGTCGCCCGGCGCCGATCCAGTGCACAAGGTGACGATCATTCCTCGCGGCATGGCTCTTGGCCTGACTCATTTTCTCCCCATCGATGAGAAACACACCCACTCGAAAGAGTACCTCGAAACGCGTCTGGTTTACACGATGGGTGGTCGCGTCGCCGAGAAACTTGTGTTCGACTGCTACACGACGGGAGCGGGGAATGACATCGAGCGCGCCACGGCGCTGGCGCGGAAGATGGTGTGCGAATGGGGTATGTCGGAGAAGCTCGGCGCGATGACATTTGGTAAGAAGCAGGAAGAAATCTTCCTGGGGCGTGAGATCGCGCAGCACCGCGACTATTCTGAACGCACCGCACAAACGATTGACGACGAGGTCAAGCGCATCATTGCCGAGGCCGAGGCCAAGGCCACGGCTGTGCTTTCGAGCAACATGGAGAACCTGCATGCGATTGCCAAGGCTCTGCTCGAACGCGAAATCCTCGACGGGGACGACATCGACACCATTCTTCGCGGTGATGCTTTGGGCAAGCGGCCAGACAATAACGCATCGACGAAGCCAGTGCCGGCCAGTGAGACGCCGCAGCCGGCCCCCGCGAGGTAATTGGCTGTCATTCCATCCTGTGCCGGGAGGCCTCGTTCCGGCCGCTCCCGAATCCTGAGCGCTGTGACTTCCGAGCAATCCGAAATCCGCCCGATGCGCCCGCTTCCGGCTGCCGACGGCTGCTGGATCATGGGAGTGGTCAATTGCACGCCTGACTCATTTTCAGATGGCGGGAGGTTCTTGCAGAGCGACGCCGCCGTTGAGCAAGTACGGCAACTGGTCAGTGAGGGGGCAGACATCATCGACATCGGCGGTGAATCGACCCGCCCGGGGGCCTCGCCCGTTGATCCTGCCGAGCAGATTCGCCGGACGGCTCCAGTGATCCAGCGTGCGCGGGGGTTCTGGGATGGGCCGATCTCCATCGACACAACACAAGCGGAGGTCGCCGCCGCTGCCATCCAGGCTGGCGCCAACTGGATTAATGACATCTCGGCGTTGCGCGATGATCCCGAGATGGTGGGCGTCGCCGCGCGTTCCGCGTGCATGGTGGTGCTCATGCACATGAAGGGAACGCCGCTGACGATGCAATCGGCGCCTGAGTACACCGATATGGTGGCTGAGATCAGCGGTTTTCTGGCAGATCGAGCCGCATTCGCGCAGGCAGCTGGAATCAGAGCGGACCGGATTGTCATCGATCCCGGCATCGGTTTCGGGAAACTGCATGAAGACAACCTGGCCATCCTGCATGATCTCCGACGGTTTCAGGATCTGGGCTATCCTGTTCTTGTTGGAGCCTCGCGAAAGTCTTTCATCGGCCGTTTGATCGGTGAGGACCCTGGTGGCCGGCTGGAAGGATCACTGGCTGCCGCCTCGTGGGCTGCGCTAAATGGAGCGAAGATCGTCCGGGTCCATGATGTGGCGGCAACCCGGAAGGCGCTGATGGTTGCCGAAGCCATCGCATCGGCTGGCCGTCCCGCCCGGAAGTAGGGGCCACGCCCCCGCCGTCGATCCCGATTCTCATTCAAGCAGACAAGCCAGCGTGCGATTTCGTGCACGGTGGTTGACCTGACGGATCATCTGCGCTAAGTTGCGATGGTTAGCGTGCTGGCTTGAGCCAGAGAGGTTGGGTCGTGGTTCTCTTTCGTTATGGCTTCCTGCGTTTCGGCGTCGTCGATCTGGTCGATGTCCTGTTGGTTGCCTACATTTTCTACCGCCTGCTGTCGCTCATGAAAGGCACACGGTCGGCGCAGATGGCCACGGGCCTGATTCTGCTCGGCATTGTCTCTTTCCTGGCGTTTTGGTTCCAGTTGGAAGCGCTGAAGTGGCTGTTTGTCAATCTGGCGACCGTGGGGTTTATCGTTCTTGTCGTTGTATTCCAGCCTGAACTGCGGGGGGCGCTGGCTCAGATCGGCCATTCACGGATCTTTCGTTTCTTCTTCAAACTGGAGGAGCAGGCGGCCGCCGATGAGATCGTGCGTGCGGCGACGAGGCTTGCGGATTTGGGTTACGGAGCCTTGATCGTGATGGAGCGGAATGTTGGACTGCGCAATATCGCGGAGACCGGCAAGGACCTCAACGCGAGGGTTTCATCGGAAATCCTGGTGACGTTGTTCACTCCCCACACCCCGCTGCACGACGGTGCGGTGGTCGTACGTGGGGAATTCGTGGTGGCGGCAGCCTGCACGCTGCCGTTGACGACCAAGGAAGAGTTCACCCGGCTCTACGGCATGAGACACAAGGCGGCTGTTGGAGTTTCGGAAGTTTCAGATGCGATTGTCGTTGTCGTTTCCGAGGAGACCCGTGAGATATCAATCGCCTACAAGGGCGAACTCTACCGGCGGATCCAGGCGGAGCGGCTGCGTGAGCATATAAGAGCATTGATGGGGACCTGACCGGTTTCCGTTAGACGTATCCCTGTCGATCGTGTTCCCCGACTGGGCCAAACGGATCTATAGAGGCTGAGCGCTACGTGGAATTTGTCGACGAAGTCACCATCCAGATTACTGCCGGTCATGGCGGCGGGGGGATCATCGCCTTCCGTCGTGAGAAGTTCGTGCCCAGAGGGGGGCCTGATGGCGGGGATGGCGGGAAAGGCGGGGATGTCATCGCTGAAGTCGATCCCAACCTCGCCACGCTTCTGGATCTTCGTTTCAAGAAGCACATTAAGGCCGAACGCGGATGGCACGGGGAAGGCGGGGAAAGAACCGGTAAGAGTGGCAAGGACGCGATCATGCGCGTCCCCGCCGGCACGCTGATCTTCGACGCCGAAGACAATCGCCTGATTTGCGACCTGATTGAGCCCGGCGAGCGGGCGGTGATCGCCGCTGGCGGTATCGGCGGACGTGGTAACGCACGCTTCAAATCTCCGACTCGCCAGTCTCCCCAGTACTCTGAACTCGGGCAGCCCGGCGAGGCCAGGCGCGTCCGGATCGAATTGCGATTGATCGCCGATGTCGGATTGGTCGGATATCCCAATGCTGGGAAATCGACTTTCCTCAGGGCCGTGAGCGCCGCAGAGCCCAAGATCGGCGCGTACCCTTTCACCACCCTGCAACCGCAGCTCGGCGTCGTGAATCGCCCCCACTATCACGCGTACACTGTTGCCGATCTTCCGGGTATCATCGACGGTGCCCATGAGGGGAAGGGATTGGGGCTTCGATTCCTCAGACACATCCAGCGGACGAGGATTCTACTGTTTCTCGTGGATATGACCTCGGATTCGCCCGGGAATGATCTCGCGCATCTTTTTGAAGAACTAGCCGCTTTCGATCCGCTCTTGGTGAAGAAACCGCGACTGGTGGTTCTGAATAAGGCCGACATTGCAGATGCAGGTATCGATGGGGGCACGGACACTGGATTCGCCGACTTTGTGATTGCAGCGAAGACTGGTCAGGGGGTTGAGTCGGTCTTGGAGGCGCTCGATCGCATTCTGGGTCCACCCCAGAGTTACCGGTTCGGGCAGCCAACCGCAGACTGACTTGCGCGCAGAATTGCACATGGGCGATATACTGCCAGAGAACCAAGGACACGCTGAGGCGGCGGCTCCGGCTGCGGTCGCGCCCGAGACTCGGCTCCCTCCGGATGCGGAATACTGGCTGGCGCTCACACGTCTGCCCGGTGTGGGGCGACGATCCTTCCTTAAGTTGATTGAATCATACGGTTCACCTCGCACCGCATGGGATCACTCTGACCGCGAATGGCGGGATGCCCGGCTGGTTCGAGCGGGTCTCGAGACACACGCGCACCGGGAAAAGGCGTTCGCTTGGGCACAGCAACAAGTAGAACGGCTGCTGGCCAGCGAGTGGTCATTGATGGTGTTCGGTGGACTGGGCTATCCTGCTGAACTGGCCAATCTCCATGCACCACCGCCATTTGTGTTTATTTCAGGCCGCGTTCCGGACATGCCGAGCATCGCGGTTGTCGGATCACGGCAATCCACCGAATACGGACTCAAAGCGGCGCGCGAACTGTCGGGGAGTCTGGCGGCGGCCGGTGTGCTGATTGTCTCTGGATTCGCGCGCGGGATCGACACGGCGGCTCACATTGCGGCTCTCGATGCCGGTGGCGCCACACTGGCGGTCTGGGGCTGCGGACCTGACAGTATCTATCCGCGTGAGAACAAGGCTCTCGTACCACGTGTGATTGAACAGGGGGGAATCCTCACCGAGTTTCCCTTTGGGACGCCCCCCGAGCCTCAGAACTTCCCTGTACGCAATCGTCTGATTGCCGGATTGTCGGCGGGCGTGCTGGTGGTGCAGGCCCGCGAAAGATCGGGTGCTCTCCTGACCGCCCAGCATGCACTCGAACAGGGGAAGGATGTCTATGCCATTCCCGGTGAGATCGGCCAGCCGCATTCGGCAGGCGTTAACGAACTGATCAAACAGGGCGCCAAGATCGTCACGTGCGCGGAGGACATCCTGTCTGATCTTGGGCTGAGGAGAGCCGCAGGGCCGTCCGCGCTTCCGGGTGAGTCGCGTCCTTT
>JAGVEK010000466.1 GCA_020058315.1 Candidatus Zixiibacteriota bacterium | reverse complement strand
TGCGATCTGCGGAGATCAGCCACAGCGTGCAGCCGTATCCGTAGGGTGTACGGCTGCGGGACTTTTCGCCATCCGCGTTCAGGTCTCGTAACATCGCACCTTCGGTGAAGACGGAAACGGCGGCGGACGCGCCGAGACGGCAGTTGATGTCCAGTGCGGCCCATGCGCCTGAGGCAGCGGCGATTGCACGGTCACTGTATCCCCGGAGACGGTCGGCCCCACCCAGATACCATTCATCTCCGGGCCCGAGGCGATCTGCGCCGACAAGCCAGTGGTAGCCGGCGGCGGAAAGGTGCAACGACAGGACGGAGTTCCCCGCCAGTTTCTGATTCATGTCCCACTTCAAGAGCATCCTGCGGGCGGTCGTCTCGGGATTCAGCAGAGTAGCGCTGGCGAATTCGCGTCGCCGGGAAAATGTGACGATCAGGCTTTGATGGGAGGGGATGTCGAGCGCGTCGTCATCGTTGATGTGTCTTGTGTGATGGGATATTCCGAGGGAGAGTTCGAGGGTGCGCGATGGCGCGACGGCTGACGCACCCGGTGTGACTTTGCGCCAGCGTCCCTCCCCTTCGATGCCCCAGCGGGCGGTTCGGCCGATGCCGTATCGCAGGTCGAGAGCAATTGCCTGGCGATGGTCGTTTTGATGGGATTCATCGAGGGAGATCCCCCAATCCATCGGAGAGCTGAAAGCAGCGGCCTCCGCGAACCGGGCGGACAATTGTGTACTCGACGGGTTCAGTCGCTGGTAATTCACGTAAATCGAGCGATCACGCCGGAGAAGGCCGGCCATCTGGACCGATGTGCGGCCGCTGAAACCACCTGCGGATTCTCCTCCAGCGGCGATCAGACCATCAACGCGCACAGGCCGGG
The DNA here is from genome assembly GCA_020058315.1 of Candidatus Zixiibacteriota bacterium. Lineage (GTDB taxonomy): Bacteria > Zixibacteria > MSB-5A5 > WJJR01 > WJJR01 > JACRMA01. The sequence goes on along the minus strand of JAGVEK010000466.1, from coordinate 2,387 downwards.
ACTCGGTCAGACGCCAGCGCACGACCACGCTCTCGCTGTCCGTGTCGCTGGCCGGCGCCGGAATAATCTCGGGTGTTTGGGTCAGGCGAATGCAGGAAACACTCTGCAGTCGCCCACGCGCCTCATTTATCCACGCGGCGGTCAGCGGAACACCCAGCGGCATGGCGGTGAGCTTGCGGAGCCATGTGGTATCGGTGCGGACCAGTCCGGTGAATTCCTGCGCGGAGACATAGGCGCGAGGACCGAGCGCGATGTGCAGGATGCACCCCAGGGATTCACCGTGCAGAGAGAAGTCTCGCGGCGCGATCCTGGCACGGCGATATCCAGTGGCGATCAATGTTTCCAGCAGACGGCTCATCGTCCCTGAGAATCTCTCCGGAGTTGCCAAACCATCGAGTTGGGAGACAATGACCTGCGCGGATCGAGCAATGTCCTCGGGCGGTGATCCGATCCACTCCAGTTTGATATTGCCGATGGGGGCAACGCTCTGATCGTGCGCCTGCACAGTCTGAGGAACTGGAATGAGGCCGAGCATGAGAGCCAGCACAAACCATCTGGTCGGCGAGATGATACGATGAAACCCGCTTCCACACGAAGCGGCCGAATGTTCTTCTGCAATACGGATGTTCATCAAAAGGCCGCCGTGGTCTCGAGTTCCCATTGCCAGCGGTCCGGGCCGTTCTGGCGCAGATCGGCGTTCAGCCGTGATCGCACAGTTATGCGTCCCGGCAACTGGACACGCAGTTCGCAGAATTCCGTCAGAGAAAATCCCATAGGGCGTCCCTCCGCGAGCAATGCGGACAGCAGCCGGTCGGGTCGCTGCGATGTGACCCATGCGCCATCGGTTTCCACGAGAACGACAACTGGACCAAACGTGGAGCGGACTACGGGGCGGATTCCCCATAACGCCACGGAGTTGTTGGAAATTGATTCGTGCTCGGTGCGCCGCCGGCCCTCGACGGACCAGTCCACACCGGACATTGGAGAGGCGCCGATCGTGGCACTCAGGGTGGTTGCACCGGCGGAAATCCCGGATGGTCCGATTACGGCGCGTTTGCGATCCTCGAGCCGAACGTCGCTTTGCAAATAGAGCGAAGTTGTGAAATGGTGCCGGACGCTCAGATGTGACTGGGTGCGTTTTTCGTCCTGCACTTCTCCCTTGACCAGCGTTTTGTCCAAGACCCATTCGCCCGAGAACTCGGTTGACTGACCGGGCATTGCCGCGACTCGGAATCGATTCCGCTGCTCGGCCCGTGACCCATAGAGATACGCGGATTCATCGGCCACCCAGGGAGTGAGCCAGGCACCCGGACGGAACCTGGTGGGATCGAATTGCGCCCGGCGTTCCGACTGGGACTCGACTACCCATCGCCATTGGCCGAACTCCGGGCGCCATGAGCAGGTGAACCGCTGCTCACCGTCGTAGGCGTCGCGGCCGGCGTCGCTGGCCTGGGCCAGAACACGCCGGTAATCGCCATGGAGGTCAGGGATGTATTCCCCACGTTCGAGGCGGTATTGTCCCTGTCCCGGGCGGGTCGGGAGGTAGACTTCACGCTGAGATCCCGAGTGTCCGTGGATCAGACGCAAGCCGGCATCGACGGAGAGAGCGGCTGCCGGCTCCCAGTGTTCGGTGAGCTGGCCGCGATAGTATGGCGAATAGGATCCACCCGCTAACGCCTGCTGGCCGCGCGCTACGGTGAGCTGGCCACGGGTGGTGGAGTGAAAGTCGATTGGAGTCACGAGGGACCATTCACGGGCGCGTCTTGATCCGAGTACCGAATCGCGCACAATCTCCCATCGATAGGTGGTGACCATGCGGCCGTGTCCCAGGGAAATCCAGCGCGCAGTGGTCATTGCGGGAGCGGGTTCGAACAGACCGGCTTGATTGCCGAGCCGGTTTTCACGCCAGCCGAATTCGACGCGGACGAGGGCCGGATCGAACGCCAGCCGCGTTTCATAAAGAGATGACCGATTGCGACCGGATTCGCGGATTCCCAGTCTGTCGGCCGAGGAATGACGCCACTGGAGATTTGTTGTCCACAATTTCGACAGACGCGCCGATGATGATACGCCGATTCGCCATGCGGTGAGATCGCGGGAGTGCAGCAAACCGGTCTCGGAGGTGATTTGCAGTCGTTCGGCACTGCCTGCTGCAAGCGACATCTGGTAGTCGTTTCGGCCGATGTCAAACAAATCAGAGCGGAGTCCCCACGCATCGAGGAATCGTGCGAGATCATCGACGCCTGTGACGCGGCGATCGCTGCTGGAGATCTTGTGCCATTCGAGACTCAGGCGTCCGACGGGCGATCTCACGGGAGTGGCGTCAGTGGGCTGGACATTTTGTGCACCGAGAGTCCACCGGAGGTGGTGATCGGAGAGGAAACGTG
>JAGVEK010000137.1 GCA_020058315.1 Candidatus Zixiibacteriota bacterium | reverse complement strand
ATTGGGAAATCCGACGCTGCTGCTGTTTTGGGCAACATGGTCCCCGCAATCGCTGAAAGCATTCAAGGCGATTACCCGCCAACTCCCTAAGGCGGGCATCACTTGGAGATTCCTTCCCGTCAATGTGGACGACCGGCGATGGCTTCGTTCGACACGTGCTCGTGTGGAGGCGAAAGCCCGCGAGTTGGGATACAAAGACCCTGTGCCGATCGACTCCGGGTTGCTCCTGTTCGACCGCCTTGGCGCGTTGGGCGTGCCGGCATTGGTTGCCACAGATCTCGCGGGTGGCGTCGACGACATCGCGTTTGGGTGGTCACAGAGTGTCACAAGCCGTTTCATCACGGGCTGGCTCGGGCGTGGGGATTCCACCTCTCGTCCACCGCAAAGGGTTCTGTCGGACTGCGATCTGGCTCTCCGTCTCCTCGGTGCTGCCTGGCAGTCTTGGGAGAGTGCAAACCCCGCATGGGCCTTCAGACAGATATCCCGAGTCGTCCAAAGATGTTCGACTTCCGCCTATCCCCATGTGCTTTCCGCTTCCTGGCAGTGGCAGCGAGCGGACACTCTCCGGGCCGGCCGACATGCCTACAAGGCTTTGGGCGCGGATTCGACTGACCCACTGGGCTGGCTGGCCGTCGCCGAGCTGGAGCGACGCCGGAATCACTTGGAATCCTCAAGTCAGGCTGTCCAGCGCGCCCTGCAGTTGGACAGCTCACTGGCGCCAGGCTGGAACATCGTCGGGCGCCTTGCGGCAATGGCCGGTGATACGCTCAAGGTTCGCCAGTGCATATCAGTCTTGGAACGTGTGAATCGTCCTGATCCCGGTTTGCAGGCTCTCAAGGCGCTGATCTTGCAACAAGCAGGACATCTCAGCGAAGCAGCCGCCATTTGGCGGGAATTGCTCGATCCTCGCATTTAGATTGACAGCGGACGGCGGCCCCGGGAGCCATGCGAAAGAGGCGAAATGTTGGAATCCTGGTTCAAACTGTGTATAATCGGGATACCGGCGGGCGAGACTCGAGATGGCGGCCCGCGCGGACGATATATTGAACGTTGACCGAAGACAGGCCGACAGGGGAGGAACCCGTGAGGAATTGGATCCGATTTGTGACGCTGGCAATAGCCGTGGTGTTGAGTGCTCATTCCGTCTGGGCCGAATCGGCGAAGGAAGCGCAGAACAAGATCACTGCCTATCTGACGCCCGGTGCGTCGGACAAACAGGCGGTCATCACCATCTGGATGGCCAACGCGAATCCGGTGATCGGTATCACGTTGCCGTTCAAGTTCTCGGTCGGTGAGGATACGCTCCGGCTGGATTCGCTGGAGGTTGCCGGTGGCAGAGTCGCGGGCTTCATCATGACGCCCCCGCAGTTCAAGACGGCAGGCTCGACTTTTCTCATGAACATGATTTCGCCAGTCGATTCGACCACCCGCAAGACGTCTCCCATCCCTGTGGGCGAGGGGGCAGTCATGTGGCTCTATGTCCGGACCGACGGGAAGTTCCCCTTGGATAAGTTCCGGATGGCATCGGTCCAGTTGCCTCCCCAGAACGTCCTTCTTTATGTCACCGATGCCTATGCCAATGTGAACCCGTCATTCGAGCTGGTTCGCAAGTCGCCTCCACCGTGGCCCGCGCAGAATCAGGGCGCCAAGGCGGGGAAGAAATCCTGAGTGGCCGGGTTGCTCCAATTCAGTCCGGAATTTGCGGTTGACAGTCTTTGCTCCAAGATGGTATCAAGGACGCCTGAACTGACCCCGTGAGACGACGCGGGGTCGCCAATGCCGCCCTAGCTCAGCTGGTAGAGCAACGGACTGAAAATCCGTGTGTCCGCAGTTCAACTCTGCGGGGCGGCACTTTCTCCCCACCAGTCCCGTGATTCTTCATCGATGGTCTCGCGCAAACTGATCGTGTCGCTGAACGCTTTCAGAATCCGTTTGGCTTCAAGCTGGCTGGTGAGTTATCTTCCCATCGCTGATGCCACCGTAGCTCAGCTGGTAGAGCAGACGATTCGTAATCGTCAGGTCAGCGGTTCGATCCCGCTCGGTGGCTTGCTGCAATCAATTCGCGTCAGATTCCTTCGTTCGCACGCCCAAAGAATTATTGTGTGGTGTCGATCACAGTTTCGCGGCAGCGCGTGAGCAGTAAACCCCCGAAATCCGTGATTTCGAAACCGCATGGAACCAATTGCCATCATACCGGTTACCGGCATTTTAATCAGTCCGATTCGATCTCCCGAAAGGAGCGTCAGGGGGGGCTGAAGGCGTCGCGCCATCATGCCGATCTGAGGCGATGGGTCCAACGATGAGGCGGCAGGCCCGTAAATACCACGGACGCGCAAAATAAACGCGCCTTGCACACGAATTTTGCTTGACTCTGTTTGGGGCGGGTATATATTCGAGGTTTGCCGCCAGATGGCGGATTTGTGTATTCTGATCTTTGAAAACAAAATAGCGTAGACAGGCCTGAAGCAGATTTAGATGCGGGCTCAAGAATTCTCATTGGGGATTCTTAGGCCAATTAATTCGAACAATGAAGACGTTCAATCGGATCGTCTTCCTGAAGAGACAATGAGTTTTTGTTTTCTTCACGGAGAGTTTGATCCTGGCTCAGAACGAACGCTGGCGGCGTGCTTCATACATGCAAGTCGTGCGAGAAAGCGTCCTTCGGGGCGTTAGTAAAGCGGCGAACGGGTGCGTAACACGTGGGCAACCTGCCCATCGGTCTGGGATAAGCTCTCGAAAGGGGGTCTAATACCAGATGACACTCGGGAAGGGCATCCTTCCCGATTCAAAGGCGGTCACTTTCGGGTGGCCGTTGCCGGTGGATGGGCCCGCGGTCCATTAGCTTGTTGGTGAGGTAACGGCCCACCAAGGCTGCGATGGATAGCCGACCTGAGAGGGTGATCGGCCACACTGGGACTGAGATACGGCCCAGACTCCTACGGGAGGCAGCAGTAGGGAATATTGCGCAATGGGCGAAAGCCTGACGCAGCAACGCCGCGTGGGTGACGAAGCTTTTCGGAGTGTAAAACCCTGTCAGTGGGGAAGAAACGGTCGCGTAGGTAATGACGCGGCCCTGACGGTACCTGCAGAGGAAGTTCCGGCTAACTCCGTGCCAGCAGCCGCGGTAACACGGGGGGAACGAGCGTTGTTCGGATTTACTGGGCGTAAAGGGTGCGTAGGCGGGCCGGTCAGTCGGGTGTGAAAGCTCACGGCTTAACCGTGAATCTGCATCCGAAACTGCCGGTCTTGAGTACGGGAGAGGAAAGTGGAATTCCAGGTGTAGCGGTGAAATGCGTAGATATCTGGAGGAACACCGGTGGCGAAGGCGGCTTTCTGGACCGATACTGACGCTGAGGCACGAAGGCCGGGGGAGCAAACAGGATTAGATACCCTGGTAGTCCCGGCGGTAAACGATGGGCACTAGGTGTCAGGGGTATCGACCCCCTTGGTGCCGCAGTTAACACATTAAGTGCCCCGCCTGGGGAGTACGGCCGCAAGGTTGAAACTCAAAGGAATTGACGGGGGCCCGCACAAGCGGTGGAGTATGTGGTTTAATTCGACGCAACGCGAAGAACCTTACCTGGGTTTGACATGCTGTGGACCGGGTCAGAGATGACCCCTCTCCTTCGGGAGTCGCAGCACAGGTGCTGCATGGCTGTCGTCAGCTCGTGCCGTGAGGTGTTGGGTTAAGTCCCGCAACGAGCGCAACCCCTGTCCTCAGTTGCCAGCGGGCCCTTCGGGGCGCCGGGAACTCTGAGGAGACCGCCCCGGTCAACGGGGAGGAAGGTGGGGATGACGTCAAGTCCTCATGGTCCTTACATCCAGGGCTACACACGTACTACAATGGCTGGTACAGAGGGGTGCAATACCGCGAGGTGGAGCCAATCCCT
>JAGVEK010000055.1 GCA_020058315.1 Candidatus Zixiibacteriota bacterium | reverse complement strand
TAGCGCACCCCCTCCACGGAGAAGGGCGCCTCATACCACTGACTCAAACAGGCGGCCGACACCCCGCCACCCTTCTGCTGATGGCCCCAGAAAAAGAGAAACTTGCATGGCTCACCCCCATTGAATCGGGCACGCAGGTCTTCAAGGAATTGTTCGTCACCCATCGCTGCGCTTTCTTCTCCCGCACCCCATTGACCACCCCGAAGCCTCTCCCCCACCGATAGAGGGCTTGGGGAAAAGTAAAACCCGCTTCGGTCCACACCCATCCGTCATGCGCTCACCTCGAAAAACCCGTCATTCCCGCGCAGGCGGGAATCCAGTGTCTTGATACGTGCAGAACGCTGGCGATGAGCCTCACTCATAGTGAGTCCACATTCGCAGGACGCGAACGGTCTTTTCTTCGGCAAACACTTCGTAGACGATGCGGTGCTGAATATTGATGCGGCGAGAATAGGCACCGGCCAGATCACCGACCAACTTTTCAAAGGGTGGCGGATTTTGAAATGGGTTGCCGGCAAGAAGCGCGAGCAGCTCTTGTGCCCTTGGTTTAAGGCCGCTTGCAGCAAGCTTCTTTGCGTCCTTCATTGCCTGCTTGGCAAAAACAACATCCCAGCTCACCACTTAAGCGTCTTCGAGCTTTTTGCGAGGGGCTCGGCCATACCCGCCTTGATGGACTCCCGCATGCCAGGCACAGCCAGTAGGTACAAGGTTTCTTGAATTGCGCTCCAATCTTCCGCAGAGAGCAGCACAGCACTGCTGCGCTTTCCTGAAATGAGGATCGGCTCGTGTGACTCCGCTGTTTCGTCTATGAGCCGATACAGATTGGCGCGAGCTTCGCTGGCGGTCAGTGTGTTCATTTCGTGCTCCCATAAAGAATGCAGAATGGTACGCATATGCGTACGTTCGTCAAGGAGGATGAGGTCGCTGCAAGGTTGCCAATCGGGATAGGGAGAAGGTTCACGCCCCCCCTCCCACACTGTGGACCGATTGCTTCGCCAACCTCTACAAAGGCTCACACCCGCTGGCCGGCACCATCGAGAATCTCCGTGCCGATCAGACCATCAAGGCAGCAAAGAACTTGAGGGTTGGCCTGGAAGGAAAGAACGACGATGCAGAGCGGAGGTATCATCTCCCCGCAACAAGGCATGGCAGGAGCCGACAATCCGCTACGCTTTCTTATCCATTGGGATGGCCTATGAACCGAACTCAGACCATGAAGCTGCTGGCCGAACACCTGCCCCTACTAAGGCAGCGCTTCAACGTCTCTGGCCTGGCGCTATTTGGATCAACGGCGCGGGATAGTGCCCGCGAAGACAGCGACATCGACATCCTGGTGACCTTCGACGGCATCGCCACCTCGGAACGCTACTTTGGCGTCCAGTTCTACCTCGAAGACCTGCTCGGCCGGCCCGTGGATCTGGTGACCGACAAAGCCCTACGGCCGGAACTGCGCCTGTTCATCGAGAAGGAGGCGATCCATGTCTGACACGACGCCACAAAATGGCGCTTCTACGTGGACGACATGCTTGGCATATTCTGTAATTCGAGCCTGGCCCCCATGGCGCTAAGTTAAGCCCAAAACGGGGAGGCTGACCGTAGCCGAAGTTGCTTTACTGAAGTTTGACGACGACAGGACGGCAACGACGGAGGTCAGCCAAATGGATCGTAGCAAACATGAACGCCGATTGCGGCGCGAAGTGGTGGAACTCAGGCATCGGTTTGCCCAAGGAGGGCACGGGGTGTTCAGCCAAGTACTCCAGACACGGGATGTTGTCGATGGGATCAACACGGCAGGGGACCCTCATCGCCACCGGCAGTATCCGCCGATGACGACATTGCGCTTGTTCATTGAACAGGTCCTCGCAGAAGACCAGGCCTGCCAGGATGTGGTCGGGCGGCATCTTTCGGAGCGGGTGGCCCGGGGGCAAGCAGCCTGTAGCTTGAACACCTCGGCCTATTGCCAGGCCCGGCAACGCCTGCCGCAGAGCCTGGTGGATCGGTTGTGTCGCAGCGTAGGCCAACGTCTGGAAGCCCGCCTACCCTCGACTTGGCGCTGGCGCCAGCGCCGCGTCGTCCTGTTCGACGGCACGACCGTTTCCATGCCGGACACGCGCGACAATCAACGCGACTATCCGCAAAGCCCCGAACAGAAACCCGGATTGGGGTTTCCCATCGCCCGCCTAGGGGGCTTGATCGGCTTGGCCAGTGGTGCCGTGCTGGGCCATGCGGTTTCCGCCTGCGAAGGCAAGGGCAGCGGGGAGCAAACCCTGTTGCACGAGCTGTTGCCCCTGATCGAGCCAGGCGACATCCTCCTCGCGGATGCCCTGCTGGCGACCTGGTGGATCATCGCCGATGTCGTTGCGCGAAAGGCGGATGTGCTCATGGTCCAGCATGGGTGCCGGCAAACGGATTTCTCCCAGGGTGTCTTCCTGGGTGTCCACGACCATATCGTCGAGTGGCCGAAACCCAAGCGTCCAGACTGGATGAATCCGTTGGAATACCAGCGCTACCCGGCCAGGCTGCGCCTGCGCGAGGTGGAAATCGATCAACGCATCCTGGTAACCAGCCTGTTGGACGCCAAGACGATTTCGCCCCGCGAGTTGGACACGCTCTATCGGCTGCGCTGGACCATCGAAGTGGACTGGCGCACGGTCAAAGTGACCATGCATATGGATGTCCTGCGCTGCTTGACCCCGGCGATGATCCGGAAGGAGATATCGGTTCACCTGCTGGCCTACAACCTGGTTCGTTGGGTCATGGCTTCGGCTGCATATTTGGGAGAAGTGATGCCGCGCCTGCTTAGCTTTACCGGAGCCAAGCGTGTGCTTGTGGCGTTTGCCACCCAGTTAAGGCAGTGCCCGGGCCAACGGTTGGCGCTCATGTTCGCCACTGTCCTGGGTTCCATCGCTTCCCTGAGATTGCATGTACGGCCGGATCGGGTGGAACCCCGCGCGAAAAAGCGACGACCGAAGAACCTGCCCTTGCTCACCCTGCCAAGGCGAATGGCAAGGATCAGAATCCTCGAAAAACGGGCGTTCGGCTCCGTCGGATTTCCTTAACTTAGCGCCATGGGAGCCAGGCCCATTCAATGGCCCAATCAATGCTGGTTCTCATTGCGGTAAGTCCAAGTTTGGGCGATCCCATTTTTTCTATGGCTTTTTTGCTTTGGGAAGCTTGTACTCAATGATCTTTAGTCCATCGAATTTGATTACTCTTTCGTTCTCCAACGTGGCCACTAGAGCGCTAATCGCCTTCTCCGTCACATTGCTACCAAGCACAGAATGAATATGGTTTTCCAGTGTCTTGCGTTTAACGGGGCGTTTGTTGGGGTACTTGCGTAGGTTATCAATGACCTTGTCTTTGTCTGCCTTGCCCAGGGTCTTGCGAAC
>JAGVEK010000263.1 GCA_020058315.1 Candidatus Zixiibacteriota bacterium | reverse complement strand
GCGAGGATTTCACGGAGATGCACCTGCCCTTGATCGAGGTGCACACGGGCACGATCGGCCTCGAAATGGGCCAGACGGATGTACGCATCGGACGCTTTCGCGGCTTCCTTCATTCCATGCAGATCCGCAACCGAGATCGTGAATGCATCCAAGTCCGCCTGTGGCAAATACACCAGTCCCGAACGCCCGACCGAAAGATCATTGGCAACATCCCGCAGAATGTGCACCCAGTAGCAGAAGATCGCGAGATCCTCGGTGGCGCGGGCCACTCTCGAGTGTTCCCAGGGATTCTCGAACCGTCCGCGAGCGTCCGTCGGTTGCATCATGACCAAATGCATGAAGATGACAGCGGGTGCCACTGAGGCGCCCTTCATGTAGGTGCGCAGATGCTCCCAGTCACGGAACATTGCCGCGTAAAGATCACTCTGCATGGCTTTCGCAAGTTCCTCCCAAGGCTCCAAAGGAAGTGCGAAGCGGGAGAAAGTGTCGCTGAGGGCCTGCCACACGGGGCCGGATCCCGCCCGTCCGGCACGCGCATCGCGCACCAACTGCAGCCATCTGGCAACCGTCTCGGCAGCCACACGGCGCGTGTGGTCGCTCAGTGCCGATCGATTGGGGATATTGTCCACAAAATCGTCGACAAGCCGCATGGAAGCGTAAGTGGCACCAAAAGCCCGGCGTGTCTCGGGAAAGGCGAAGTACTGCGCCGCCGCATGCAAATGCGGCTTATCCCGGCGGGCAACCCGATCGCAAAGGTCATACGCCTCCTGGAGGCCGGCGGGAATGGAATCGGCGGACATTGTTCCCAAGAAACATCCATCGTGGCCTTGTGGGCAAACAAAACGGCCCCGAAGCGACGGGGCCGCTGACATTCTCTTGGTTTGACCTACTCCGGAACCAACTCAAGGATCTCCTCTTCATCAGGGAAGCGCCCGGCAACCTTCTTAGAGAAGATCAGCCTGCCCTCCATCTTGACATCGAAGATGCCGCCGGAGCCTTGGATCAGTTCCGGTTCAATCCCGCGTTCTTGCTTGAGCACGGCCGCCAAACTGGAGGCCCGGGGCAGGTAATTTCATTCGCCGCAGTATGTAATCTGGATTTTCGACATCGTTCTCCTCCTGCAACTGATAAGTTCATTCACTTCCGACGATTAGATACGCAGCTTCAGTCGTTGTTGATGAGCGCATCCTCACATTGGGGGCCCTCACCTGAAGGCATGAGTGGCACGATCAACAGGTCATATTTCCCGATGAACCATGGTCGTCGAAGACTGCGCGGTCGGCATGATGACCATCTCGGTGACATCCACGTGTTCCGGCCGGCTTGCACACCAGACAATCGCCTCGGCGACATCCTCTCCGGTCAGTGGTTTCAGGCCCTTGTAGGTCTGGGCTGCGCGTTCACCATTTCCACGAAATCGGACCAGACTAAACTCGGTTTCGGCCAGACCCGGATCCACTGACGTGACACGGATCGGAGTCCCATGCAGATCCATCTTCATCCCGCGCGAGATGGCGCGGACGGCGAACTTCGTCGCGCAATAGACATTACCGTTGGGGTAGACCTCATGGCCGGCGATGGAGCCAATGTTGATGATGTGGCCCCGGTTTCTCCCGAGCATCCACGGAATCACGACACGACTGACGGCCAGCAGTCCCTTGATGTTGGTATCGATCATCTCATCCCAATCATGGAATCCGCCCTCATGCAGCCTGACAAGCCCGCGGGAGAGGCCGGCGTTGTTGACGAGGATGTCGATTTCGCGCCAGCCCTCGGGCAGTTTCTCCAGTTCGGTTGCTACCGTCTTGTGCTGACCGACATCGATCTGAACGCAAAGCGACTGAGTGTCGCAAGCTTCTTTCAATTCTGCCGCCAGCATCTCGAGACGGGCCATTCGGCGGGCCGCAAGAATCAAGCGCGCCCCCTCACGGGCGAAGGCCCTCGCGGTTGCCTCGCCGATGCCGGAAGAGGCTCCGGTGACTAAGACGAGCCGCCCTTTCAATCCTGCCATGATCGCATCGCTCCCAGTTGCTCGCTCGTTCGGGCTACTCCAGATTCCCCACTGTTGTCAGAACATAGTTGTCGGCGTCAAGGTACTGACTGGCGACCCGTTGGACATCCGCCGCCTTGACCGCGCGAACCAGCCCGGCAAGATGATCGCCGCGATCGTACCCAACACCGATGAACTCATCCATACCCATGTAATACGCCTGTGTCAGCCGCGACAACTGCGAGGTCAATGTCGAACCCCAGATTGAATTCTGGGCGATCGATACCTCCTCGGCCGTGGGAGGTTCATTGCGCAGACGCCGAATCTCACCGAGAATACCGTCCCTGGCCGTCGTGTAGTTCTTCTTGCCAGTCCCCATCGCGCAGGCCAGCCAGCCGAAGTCCCGGTCGAATCTCACCGAAGATCCCACCGAATACGCCAACCCCTGCTTCTCGCGCAGCTCCGCCCCCAGCCGCGACGAGAGAATCTGATTGGCCACCATGAGCGCCGGGGCATCCGGGCTCGATGCGCCGGGAAGAAGTTCACCAAGAAAGATATAGATCTGCTCTTTTTGCATCTGCTTGTGCGCCGTCACGACACCTTTCGGCGCGGGTGGGGCCGGAATGGCAACAGATGGCGGCGTCCCGGCCGAAATCTTGCCCATGGAGTTCTCGAGCAGGTTGAACGCGCTGTCGATACCCAGGTTTGTCGCACACGTCAAGATCACATTCTGGGGAGCATACAGCGTGTGCAGTTGCTTTTTCAATGACTCGCCGGTGAATCCCATCACCGTCATCTGCGAACCCATGATCGGATGCGCGTAAGGCCCGTCCCCGAACATCTTCGACAAGTACAACTCGCGGCAGGTCTGACTGGTGGACCCGGAGGCCATGCCAAGAAGCCCCATCACCTGTTTTTGGGTCTTCGCAACTTCCTC
>JAGVEK010000056.1 GCA_020058315.1 Candidatus Zixiibacteriota bacterium | reverse complement strand
CTCAAGAAGGTCAAGGTCACCGGTTACGTCCAGGCGCGCTACGAGTACCACGACGATGCCCTCAGCACTCCCAAGAAGGGGAATGAATCCGACCAGAGTGGGTTGACGAATCGGTTCTTTATCCGCCGGGGCCGGGTCAAGGCAACTTACCAGGCCAGCCCGAACGCACTTGGAGTCATGTACTTCGACGGCTCCGCCTCGGGCGTCAGTCTCAAGGAGGCCTACGTGAGCCTGACCGAACCCGTCAGCAAGCTCATGTTTACCCTGGGGCAATTCAACTGGCTGTTTGGTTACGAGGTGTCCTTCTCCTCATCCAAGAGGGAATTCCCCGAGCGCGCGCAATGGTCTCAGAGACTCTTCCCGGGCGAACGTGACCGCGGCCTTAAGGTGGAGCGTGCCTTCTTGATCAACAACCAGTATAATCTGTTGCTTCAAGCGGGACTCTACAATGGGAACGGGACCGGCGATTCCAAGTTCGGTGTCAACGATCCGAACAAGGCAAAGGACTTCGTTGCACGTGTCTCCTGCGGTCTCGGGCATCTCGACTTTGGTCTCTCCGGTTACTCCGGCCGGCAGTTCAATCCTTCCAAAGACACGATTCCGGTTCAACGCCCTTCCACCACGGACAAGACGCGCTACGGTGCCGACGCCCAGTTTTTCTATGAGCTGCCGAAACTCGGCGGGGGAGTCGTCAAAGCAGAGCTTGTTGGAGGTAAAGAACCAAAAGACCAGAAGACGCCGTGGAGCACCAGCCGCACGCGCAACGCCCTGGGTGCTGACGCTGTGTGGGTGCAAAGCCTGAGCGACAAGTTCCAGTGGATTTCACGTGTCGACTACTACGACCCAGATCGTGATATCGCAGAAGACCAGAAGATCATCTACGGTTTGGGGCTGGTCTACTTCTGGGATGGCAATAGCAAGGTGAAGCTGGTCTATGAGATTCCCAAGGCGGCCACAAAGGACGTCAAGGATAACATCATGACTTTGGAGTGGGTCTACGCATTCTAACCTCGCACAGACGGAGGAATAAAGTGAAGAAAACGATCTACATTGCAGTCGGGATGCTGCTTTCGGTGGCGGCGATCGCCGCCATCGGCCTGGGTGGCAAGGCGATTACCATCAAAGGGTCCGACACGATGGTGATTCTTGGCCAGCGTTGGGCAGAGGCCTACATGCAAAAGAACCCTGGGGCAGTCATTCAAGTGACCGGCGGCGGCAGTGGCACAGGTATTGCCGCGCTCATCAACGGTACGACAGATATCTGTCAGGCATCGCGTCCGATGAAACCTGCAGAGCGGAACAAGTTGAAAGAGCGCTACTTCACGCTTGGGACCGAGATCGCCGTCGCCAAGGATGGATTGTCGGTCTACGTGAACCAGGCCAGCGCGATTGAACAATTGACCGTCGAGCAGTTGCGTGACATCTATTCCGGTAAGATAACCAATTGGAAGGACGTCGGCGGATCGGACGCGGACATCGTGCTCTACGGGCGTGAGAATAACTCCGGCACCTATGTATTCTTCCAAGACAACGTGCTCAAAGGTGAGGATTTTTCTCCGACGGTCGCCACACTTCCCGGAACAGCCAGTGTCGTGAACGCGGTGTCCAAAGACCCCAAGGGAATCGGATATGGTGGTGCGGCGTACGCAAAGGGAGTCAAGTTCTGCAAGGTCGCGTCAGTTGCGGGTGCCACCGCCTATGCTCCAAGCCTCGAGACAGTTCAGAGCGGGCAGTATCCGCTGGCGCGCAACCTGTTCTGGTACGTCCGGACGAAGCCGGAGGGTGATATCAAGAAGATGGTTGATTGGGTGCTGTCTCCGGCGGGGCAGGCACTCGTTGCAGAGGTCGGGTACTTCCCGGTCAAAACGGCCACACCGACCATTGGGAAATGATCCGGTGTCTCAGGCTCGGGTGCGGGTCATCGCACCGGTTGGAGCTTTCGCACCCGGATGCAACGTGCTATATCCGGTATCGGGATGATGACCGAACGCAAGAAACCGGAAGTCCTCGTACGTGAAGTATGGAAGCCTGCACTGTTGGATCACGTCTGTGACGCAGTGCACCTCGGGCCTGTGCAACGTTCGCGCCGGTGCAGCATGGGACTATCACACGCGGTCTACCGGGTTTTGACCCCTCGGGGGGTGTTTGCCATCCGCATGGGACTGGTGGAGTGTGAGGGTGAGGCATGGCAGCGGCAGGCGCGTTTCGCACGCTTGCGGGTCGCGCCGCGTCATTTGCATGAGGGCACCGCCGTCTTTGGCAGGCGGACCTGCCGTTACTCTATCTCGGAGTGGGTTGACGGCCGCCGACTCGATTATCGGCGGGATCTGCGCCGTCTCGCCGCGACTTTGGCGTCCCTTCATCGAAGGACTCGTGATCAGAGGATTGCGCCGTCTGATGCCGGAGATATCGGGAATTATCTCCAGAGACAAATCTCGTCGTATGTGGGCCGTCGGGCCGGTGGTGGCGGGATCGAAGAACGCCTGCGCCGCGCCGCAGCAACCGAACTGGCGGCGCTGAGACGGACTCACAACGCAGACTGGAGTTTCCGTTGTCTTGTGCACAACGATTTGGTCAGGCAGAACATCATCATCGTGGCTGATCGCGCCCGCTTGATCGACTGGGAGTGGGCG
>JAGVEK010000564.1 GCA_020058315.1 Candidatus Zixiibacteriota bacterium | reverse complement strand
TTGGGCCCCCAAGTGCGGGCGGGCGCGTCATATCCAAGGTTCCCCGGCTCGAGGTCCCCGTAGGAGATGCTATTCTCCACCTCAAGATACTCCCGGGGAATCTCCTCGATGAAACGTGACTTCAGCGACGCCGTCGGGCCAAAACGCATGCGCATGCGGGCATACGTGAGAAACAACCGCTCCTTGGCACGCGTGGCTCCGACATAGAACAACCGGCGTTCTTCCTCGAGACCCTCGCGTGTCTCCATCGAACGCGATAGGGGGAAAAGGCCTTCCTCCAGCCCGGTGATAAACACGACCGGAAACTCCAGCCCCTTGGCGGCATGCAGGGTCATCAGCGTAATCGCCTCCTGCTTGGATTCGTACTGGTCCAAGTCGGTCACCAGCGCTGCCTGCTCCAGAAATCCGGAAAGCGATGGCGCCTCAGCGGTCATCTCGTATTCAGCCAGCGCCGCTGCCAGCTCGTCCAGATTCTCCATCCGCGTCGCGATCGTGATCGGGTCGTCACCTTCCCAAGCACTCTTGAGATTGACCTTCTCGACGATGTAATGGCACCAGTCGGCGAGATTCATGCTCAAGCGAGCGGAAATGATGTCGGTCATGAGCGCCGCGAATCGTCGCACAGGCTCAGCGGTACGGGCGCCCGCGACGGCGGTGACGGCTTTCGTGTCAGCCAGAAACTCGATCCAAGTCCGTCCGTCGGTCCGACGCGCCGCTTCGAGTTTGTCCTGCGACGCATCGCCGATTCCCCGTCGCGGGCGGTTGATGATCCGTCGCCATGCCGCCGCGTCGCGGCCGTTGATCGTCAGATGCATGTATGCGAGCGCGTCTTTGATCTCGGCTCGCTGGTAGAACTTGGTGCCACCGACCAGCACGTATGGCGTGCTGTTGCGGCGGCAGGCGTCCTCCAGCGGACGCGACTGGGCATTAGTGCGGTACAACACCACGCAATCAGCACCGGCAAATCCTTCGCTCTGGCAGAGAAGACGGATTCGTCCGATCACCATCTCCGCCTCGGTGCGGTCATCAGGGGCCATGACGAGCGTAATCAGCTCGCCTGGCGGTTTCTCAGTCCAAAGCTTCTTGGGGTGGCGGTTGATATTGGAGGAGACCACCGCGTGAGCGGCATCGAGGATGTTGGGTCGCGAACGGTAGTTCTGTTCGAGACGGACCACCACCGCTTCGGGATAGGCCTTTTCGAATTCGAGGATGTTCTTGATGTCTGCGCCACGCCACGCGTAGATCGACTGGTCGTCGTCGCCGACGACACACAGGTTCCGCTGCGGCTCTGCGAGCAGCCTGATCAATCGCACCTGTGCCAGGTTCGTGTCCTGGTATTCGTCCACCAGAACATGCACAAAGCGATCCTGCCAGCGCGACAGCAGCGCCGGGTTCTCTTCGAGCGTGCGAACCGTTCGCATGATGAGATCATCGAAATCGACCGCGCCCGCATCCTGCAGCCGCTTCTGGTAGATCGCGTAAATCTCCGCAATGCGCCGCAGGAAATCATCGTGCGCGATATTGGCAAAGGCCATCGGTTCAAGCAACTGGTCCTTGGCGTCCGAGATCTTGGACTTAACCACGCCCGGCGTGAATGTGCGTGCGGGAAGATTCATTTCAGCGAGCACGCGCTTAAGGACGCCGACCGAGTCGTCTTCATCGTAGATTGAAAAATCCTTGGGCAGATCAGCCGCCAAATGTTCGAAACGCAGGAATCGTGCGGCGAATGAGTGGAATGTCGAAACCCAGACCGATTCCGCGACCGGTCCGACCAATTCCCGCACTCGCAACTTCATCTCACCGGCTGCCTTGTTGGTGAAGGTCACCGCCAGAATCTCGCGCGGGTGCACGCCGTTCGCGAGAAGGTAGGCAATCCGGTAGGTAATGACCCGTGTCTTCCCCGACCCGGCCCCCGCCAGAATGAGCAGCGGCCCACCGCCATGCGTGACCGCGCTACGTTGCGGTTCGTTGAGATCATCGAGCACTCGGGTCGGTGCAGCGGTCGGGTGTGTGTCGGATGTCATCGCCAATGGTTCCACATGCAGAGTTACGTTCCATCGCGTCGGAACGGCGCGGCAACATAGGCAGTGGACAAGGACAAATCAACCGGGCTACGCATGGACACACTCATCGACGCAACGCACCGAGTCGCAGAACGTGTGCGATTAGGTGCCCCGGATCCGCGATCACTCAGAGAGACAAAGGATTACATTGCGATGACAGCGGATTCTGTTTAGACTTCAGGCAACCTATGCACGTGACCTCTGCGGCCAGGACACGACAGGGAAGCACCGATGTTTGCGGTTCCCCCGACGACGCGAACGACATCGCGGCGGACAAGCTCTTTACCCTCATTCAGAGACGAAATTGCGTCGTATGGGTTGGGTCGGGGCTTTCACTGATTTCGGGGTATGCGGAGTGGGGAGAGGCGGTGAGCAAGCTGTGTGACGCGTGCGGTTTGGCCAGGATCGCGTCGCAAGCTCCGTCACCGAACGAACTCATGAAGAGGGCTGAAGAATGCAAAGTGGCGGACCCCGCCAAGTACCAGCAAGTGCTTGCCGAGACATACGGGACGGTCGCTGGCACGCGTTTCGCCAATCGTGACTTGTTCAATCTGCCCTTCAAGGCAGTGGTAACAACGAACTTCGACGCCACGCTCGAAGTCGAGGCCAGAAGGCGCGATGATCGTGCC
>JAGVEK010000003.1 GCA_020058315.1 Candidatus Zixiibacteriota bacterium | reverse complement strand
GTTATGCGACCTCAATCGCCCAGTGTGCCGCCTCGCATCGTGCGCCATCCCGAGGCTTTCATGCTCGGGGGCGATGTCTCCGAATCATGAATGGTTAGGTTTCAATGAGCGCTCGCGCTCTTGTTGCCAATTCGTCGCAAAACACGGAATTAGAACGGACCCAAAGCGCCAAGAAAGCTCCCTTGACAATGGCTTCTGGTACGAAGCCGATCTTGATGCCGACCTGATTGAAGAGCAAATGAGGATCGCGGTTCGTTCGCGCGATTTCTTCTATCGATCGAAGGACCAAGTCCTGTGCTTCCGGTGCACGCTGACAGGACACGGTAAGGATTGCGAGGTCTTCGGTAAGTCGAGCGCGTACCGCTTCGAACACTGCTAGCTCTGGTTGGGCTCCAGGCAGCCGCACGATACCTGCACCAGCGTCTTCTCGTTGCTGTGAGTCTCCGTCAATTACGCACAGCGATTTGAAAGATACTGCTGGATTGGCTATGTGGCCGCGATGTGTGGATACAGCATTTCCATCACCGTGGACAGCATGAACTTCTACTTGATCATAGTCGGGTCCCAACTTCTCGCGGAGGATCGTGTCGACCCAGGTCTTCGCAAACTCGTCTTCGACGAATACTGCAAGCGCCTTATCAACGCGCCCGGAGACGGCTCGCAAAGCTTCGACAGAAAGTTTTCCTTGCCGTAGTTTTCCGGAAATGCTCGCCCAGATGGCTTCGCCGGGAAGCGGGGAAAGCGCATAGTCGCTATGCGTAGTGAAGACAGTCTGAATCGATTTTCTGGCAGCGACGGCAATTAGGTATTCCACCATGCGACGGGTTGCTACCGGGTGTAGGCCATTCTCGATTTCCTCAATTAGGATAAGACTGTTCAGTGGGGCTTGTTCTATCCTGGCAATCA
This sequence comes from Candidatus Zixiibacteriota bacterium, assembly GCA_020058315.1. Classification (GTDB taxonomy): domain Bacteria; phylum Zixibacteria; class MSB-5A5; order WJJR01; family WJJR01; genus JACRMA01. Next base: position 3,486 of record JAGVEK010000003.1, on the reverse strand, counting down.
TTCTGATGACGGACGATTCTCCTGCGCCGAAATGAAATTCAGAGAATTGGTTTAATCCCATTCGTCCCACCAGGAATTGGTCGTCCGTGCCGTATCTTGTCACGCGATAGTCAGCCACCGATCGCCCGAGAATGTGTTCAACTTCTGTGGCAACAACCGGATCTAACGGCTCAAGCGGCGGACGATGTACATATGTGGACCGCATTAGCTTCTTATAGCGAGTCTTTTCACCTGCGGGAACGGTACGCTCAATCCCAAAGAATAGTACATCTCGATCAACTACTTCGCCTCGCACCCATTTGGACTGTCGAAAATTAGATGATCGTTTTACCAGCTGGCGCGGATTCAACTGCTTATCGATTAAGTCGTATTCAATTCGCCAACCTGACATTGATTCATCTCCGACCGTACTCTTTGGAAAGAACGTACCAGGCTTAATCGGTTTGTACGCGCATCCAGCGACACCCAAAACGGAAGACTTTCCACTGCCGTTTGGGCCAATCAAGGCCGTGACAGGAAAGTCAAAGGTAATGTCCTCACCAATGAATCCACGTGCCTTGGCGATGCTCGCTTTGTAGAGATACCGACCGTAGTCATGTTGACGGACCCTGTCGAGCAGTTGCGCCTTGGTGGAGTCTCGGATTTCACTCAATTGCATTTGTTGTTTCCTTCTTTAAACGACGGAGTAGAGCCCTGGCGGATGATTGAAACCTACGTTCGAGTTCAGGGACCTGGCGCGGCTTGCCGCGACAGGTCCCCTGCAACGAAGGGTTGGGCATCACCGTGTGGGAAGCGATGAATGAGCTGTATGTAAGCTCGGCTCAAGAACATTGCCGATTCGCCCATCGTCCGCATTTCATTGGCGAAGGACTCAGGTTTCAGCATCTCCTGACCGTAAAGAACACTGCCGGTCTCTTCGTCTATTGTGACTCGTGGATTCGAGCGCATCAGACCTGCAACTTCACCGCCAGCCTTGAGCTCGATGAATGCGGAGTGCAGGATTCGATTCCTGTCACGTCTCAGCTGATGTAATGCTTCGGCGCATGCTGCAAAAGACGTCTTGAAATCGGCTTCTAGCTCTTGTTCGAGCTTGCATTGCGGCAGTGCTTCCAGGAACAGTTCATGCACCTTGTCGATTAACTTCTCATTTGTAAGTGCTCGGAGTCCCTGGGGCGGCCAGTCCTTACGGTCAGGATCCATGATGAACCAGCCAATCTCGCGAAGCTTATGCTCAAGCCACTGAAACGATACGGTGAACTCCCCGATGCGCTGGTAGACAAGGCCTTCGTCAGTCACGATCTCTCCTGTGATGCCCAACGTAATGTAGTCCGTCGGATAAATCGGACATCCCAGGATATCCGACGGGATAAACACACCAGCCTGTGGAGCATGCGAAAGCGCTGACGGCCTGCAACCCGCATGACAACTGGCTTTCCAAAGCCATGACTGCGCAGACTCACGATCATGGGCAGCCGCAAACCCTGTCATCGATCTGCGCCGATTTATGTGCCACTGGCGCAATGCCAAATTAGACACTTGGCGCCAAATTGTCTTACATGGCCCGCATCTGTCCAGCCCCGCGCGGCACTGCAGGAGGACTTTTCTCTTGTTGCAACCGGATAGGCGTGCGCAGGGTCTGCTGCCGCGAATCGCGCGACGCCACCTTGCTACCGACGGCTTGGGCCGAACTCGGGGCGTTCGCCGGCCGCTGAATGGGCGGCAACGGGTCGAACGCCCCCATTCAGAGAGCATCAACATAAGCTACGCGGCACGGTTTCCAACAAATGTCATCGCCTCCCACGGTGATTTTGAATACAGCGGTTTTCATGCTCTGCCCGCCGCTTCCGTGGGCGCGTGGCTCATACCAGCGCATCCTCCACCTGCGCCTGCACCTCGGGAATGCGCAGCTTGCCGGAGATGAGGCGGGGGAGGAGGGTGTCGCGGAGTTCGGCGAGTTGCCTGCTTTGTTGTTCGCCCATTGCGATGCGTTGGAAAATGGTTTCGGCCATTACCGAAAACCGTGCGGCGACTGCTTGGCTCGGCACCGCCAGCGCGATAGGCCTGAAAGCAGCTTTGCTGATTTCCATGAAGGTCGAGCCGTTGGCCTTTTGTTTGATGCCATCCATGTTGGCCTGACACCAGAAGTACAGGAACTCGGGCGGCAGCACGCCGCCGGGCAGCATGGCAATGAAGCCCTGGTTGATGGCGAGCGGCACTTGCGCAATGGCCAGATAACCGATGGGGGCGCGGGACGACATCAGCAGCGTGCCGACCGGTAGCAGCCCGCTGCTGACCTTGGCCAGGCCCACATCCGACAAGCGACGGTCGGTGTCCAGAAGTACGGGCGAGCCAAGGCCCGAGAGGTCTTTGGGTGTTGCCCAGTGGTGCTGTTCTGGAAACCAATACGCTGGTTCTTTGGTGCTGGGCGTGCCACCGCCCACGCAGTTGGTGACGTTACCGATGGCATCGACCCGCCACCCCTTCGGAATCGTCCCCAGCTCCGATTCCTCGAAGGTGCTGGGAAACAGCGCGGCGGTGGCGGCGTCCATGCCCTGCGGCTCGCGGCCTTCGGCCTTGGCGCGTACAGGGTCGAAGTCGATGAACCAGCTCTTGAACAGCGCCTGGGCGATGGATTCGAGGGTGGCGTTGGTTTGGCGCAGCAGGTCGATGCGGTCATCGAGTCGCGACAGAACGGCTGCGGCTGCGCTTTGCTCGGCCAGCGGTGGAAGAGGGACGATGCAGGCACGCAAAGAGGTGAGCGGCGTCGCAATACCGGGCGTCCCTACTTGAGATGCGTTCTTCAATAGCTCGGCCTGTCCCTGTTCGCTACGAAAGAAGTAGTAGAGGAACAATGGGTCTGCCTTATTGCGGTCGAGGGTAACCTTCATCAGACTTGTGGACAGGGCATACCGCTGTGCGCCCTCTGGAACCAGCCCGACCGAACCGATATTGCCGCGATGAGGAAAGACGAGGTCCCAGGGCGCTACGTTGGCATTCCCAAGCCCTCGGGCGGTTTCTTCGGAAATAAATACAAACGCACCGGTAAGAAGTTTGCTACCTGCGAGGTTTGTGCCACGTATAAGCCCAACACCGCTTTCCGTGTATGTGTCCGCTTTGAGGCGCGAGCCAAACGGTCCAATGGCTATTGCACCAACCCGATTGGCTGCGGCTTCTTCCAGCCGACAACGTGGCCACTCAGACGGCATACCCCAGCCCCCCCAGCTTCTCTCGAATCACCGCATCCAGTTCCGCGCCTTTCGCCATCTGCTCGGCAAGCTGCGCCGTCAGCCGCTCCATCTTGTCGTTGAACGCCTCGTCGTCATCATCCACCGCCTCGGCGCCCACATAGCGCCCCGGCGTGAGCACATGGCCATGCTCGGCAATCTCGGTCAACTTGACCGCGCGGCAGAATCCCGACACGTCGGCGTAGGGTTCCGCAGCACCAGCCTCGCCATCCTGCCGCCAGCGATGCACGGTGCCTGCGAT
>JAGVEK010000509.1 GCA_020058315.1 Candidatus Zixiibacteriota bacterium | reverse complement strand
CATGATCCACCAGCCCTGGGGAGGCGTGCAAGGCCAGGTGTCCGACATCGAGATACATGCCAGAGAGCTGATGGCGTTGAAGAAGCGCCTGAATGAAATCCTGGTTAAACACACCAACCAGCCGATTGAGAAGATCGAGCACGACACCGACCGAAACTTCTTCATGTCGGCCGAGGAAGCCAAGGCGTACGGGCTCATTGACATTGTGTACGAAAAGAAAGTGACGCCCCCCGCCAAGTCGTAGTATATTCTATCACGGCACAAGATCGGGCCGATGCGGGTGAACCGCTCGGCCTTTTGTTTGGATGAATGCGAACTGACGGGTTTCTCATGGCAGAGTGACCCACAATGGGTGGAATGCGATGACCGAGAAACATGAACCACCGGGCGATCAGGAGCTTTTCGGAAAGGCACGCTGTTCTTTCTGCGGTAAGGATCCGACCCGTGTCCGCAAGATCTTCTCGGGGTTCCACGCCTTGATCTGCGACGAGTGCGTCCGGACATGCTACGGACTTTTGGCCGAATCCGAGGTGGTAGCTCCGGTCGAGGATGTCGTCCGGGAAGATCTCCCGCACCCAGCCGCTATCAAGGCCTACCTGGATCAGTACGTCGTCGGCCAGGAGAGAGCCAAGCGGGTCGTCGCCGTTGCGGTGCACAACCACTACAAACGAGTGTTCTATCCCGAATGGCAGAAATCGGTCGAACTGGAGAAATCAAACATCGTGATGATCGGACCGACGGGAACCGGGAAGACGCTGATGGCCCGCACCCTGGCGCGTCTGCTGGCTGTTCCCTTCTGCATCGCCGACGCCACCGTTCTGACCGAGGCCGGTTACGTCGGGGAAGATGTGGAGAGCATTCTCGTCCGACTGTTGCAGGCCGCCGACTACAGTGTCCGCCGTGCCGAACGCGGGATTGTCTACATCGATGAGATCGACAAAATCGCGCGCAAGGATGCCAATCCCTCGATCACACGGGACGTTTCGGGTGAGGGGGTGCAACAGGGTCTGCTCAAGATACTGGAAGGCACGATCGCCAATGTCCCCCCCAAGGGAGGACGCAAGCACCCCGAGCAGGCGTTCGTCAAGATCGACACATCGAACATTTTGTTCATTTGCGGCGGCGCATTTCATGGTCTGGAACAGATCATCAACCGGCGCATCGGCAAACGTAATGTCGGATTCCACAGCAGCCCGGAGGCGTTGCGCAATCTGACCACTTCCGAGGTGCTGGCCCAGGTTGAGGCGGAAGACCTCCTCGAGTACGGGCTGATCCCAGAGCTGATCGGACGTCTCCCGGTCGCGGCGGCCTTCGAAGAACTGGACACACCCGCACTGATGCGCATTCTGACCGAGCCGAAGAACGCCCTGGTCCGACAGTACCAAGTCCTATTCGAAATGGAAGGCGTCGAACTGGTCATCGAACCCGCGGCCCTGCAGGAAATTGTGGCGCACACGATCAAACGCAAGACGGGCGCGCGGGGGCTGCGCTCAATTCTCGAACGGGCGCTCTTGGACTTGATGTTCGAATTGCCGACGATGGAATCCTTGAAACGGGTCATCGTCACGCTTGATGCTGTCCGGAATCGCGCCAAACCTATCCTGGAGTTCGCGAAAACGCGCAAGAAAAGCGCCTGACCCCAGCCTGTTTCGAAACCCGGCATCGTTGCGGTGGGCCGCTGGAACAGCTCGGGAGTCCGGGTATCGCCATGGAAGCTAAATACCTCAAGAGCGTCTACAAGACCGAAGACCTTCCGAGGGACCGGCTCATCGAGGTGGCAATCGCCGGCAAGTCAAACGTGGGGAAATCCTCGTTGATTAATCGCCTCACCGGACGCCGGCAACTGGCGAAGACTTCGGGCACACCCGGCAAGACGCGTTGTCTCAATTACTTTCTGATTGAGCCCGGGGCGCCGCCCGCATTCTACTTAGTCGATCTTCCTGGGTACGGTTACGCCAAAGTGTCGAAATCGATGCGACGCGACTGGGGAATACTGATCGACAAGTATCTGGAGGGCTCGGAACATCTTGCGGGATTGGTGGCTCTCTTCGACTCACGCCGGGATCCGACGTCCGAAGACCAGGACTGGCTGGCATGGCTGGGAGAATGGGAGAAGCCCTCGCTGACGGTCCTGACGAAGTGCGACAAATTGACTCGAAATGAGCGCGCGGCGTCGGTACGTCGATGGCAGGGCGCACTTTCCGACGAGCAAGGTTCCCCCCTGCTTTTCTCATCGACCTCTGGTGACGGTAAGGATCAGCTTTGGCAATGGATTGATGATGTGCGGCTGGCACAGAAGCGACAGCCGAAGAAACGATAGGAAGGATTGCACATGTCCAACTGCGTGGTACTGGGAGCCCAGTGGGGCGACGAGGGCAAAGGGAAAATTGTCGATTTGCTGGCCAAATCGGCCGATTGGGTGGCGCGTTATGCCGGAGGCGCGAATGCTGGACATACCGTGAAGGTGGGTGACACACGATTCGCCCTGCACCTGGTCCCAACCGGCATCCTCTCCTCCCAGGCACGTTGCCTGATCGGCCATGGCGTCGTGCTGGATCTGCCCGCGCTTTTCACTGAAATCGATAGCTTGGTCAAGGCAGGCATCAAAGTCGAGGATCGTTTGTTTGTGGCATCGGCCACCCATCTGGTGCTGCCACACCACAAGCTTCTGGAGGAACAGGCCGAAGAATGCCGTTCCGACGCGGAGAAGATCGGCACCACAATGCGTGGCATCGGCCCAGCTTATGCCGATAAAATCGCACGGCGTGGAGTCCGTGCTGGTGATCTGCTCGATCCAGATCGTCTGGTGCGAAGCGTTCGGCAGGCAATCGACTACTGGGATCGCATCACGAATGGGTTGCTCACATCCAAAGGCTGCACGACGGAATCGGTTGTGCAGCAATTGCAGCCCTGCGTGGCCCGACTCACCCCCATGATTGTCGACGGACCACGATTACTGGATGATGCCATTCGTCAGGGTCAGTCGATTGTCTACGAAGGCGCTCAAGGGACTCTACTTGACATCGACTTTGGAACCTATCCCTACGTGACCTCGTCGAGCACGACAGTGGGCGGCGCCTGCACGGGTCTGGGTATTCCCCCGAGCGCAATCGGTCGTGTCATCGGCGTCGTCAAAGCATACACGACACGTGTCGGCAATGGACCCTTCCCGACGGAAGCCCTCAATGACGATGGGAAGCGGCTGCAGAAAGGGGGCAATGAATTCGGCACGACGACCGGCCGCTGCCGCCGCTGCGGCTGGCTGGATTTAGTCGCACTCAAGTACGCGGTTCGTGTCAATGGCATCACACACGTCGCCATCACCAAACTCGACGTACTCGATGAGTTCGACGAAATCCCCGTGTGCGTTGCCTACGACCACCGTGGCGAGCGCTCCACCGAAGTACCCTTGGATGGCGCCCGCCTAGGTGAGGTCAAACCCGTCTATCGGATGATGCCGGGATGGAAGCAACCCACCGCCGGCTTGACCGACTGCGGAGATCTGCCGCCCGCCGCCAAGGACTATGTGAAGTTCGTTTGCGGGACGCTTGGGGTGAAGATGCTGATGATCTCCACCGGTCCGGAGCGTGACGAGACGATCATTTGCGGGCAAAACGCCGAGCTTGTCTCTGTGTAGCCGGAACCTTGGGCAGAGACTTCCCGGTAACTCATCGTCCGTTCGAAAGCGATTATTCGTGGAGCCGCACGCCAGACCCAAGTCTCGGATCATCCCGCTCGTCTGCCTTTTCGTCTACGCAATAGTCTGGGCAATCGCAGCGATCCACCCTGTTTATCCCGCAGACTGGCTGCTTGAGAATGTCCTGGCCATCCTGGGTGTGGTCTTCTTCATCGTCACTTATCGCGCGTTTCCGCTGTCCAACCTCTCCTATATCCCGCTGACCATCTTCATGGTTCTTCACGCGATCGGCGCGCACTACACGTATGCCGAAACGCCAATTGGGGATTGGATGGCCCCGATTCTTGGCTGGCAACGGAACAACTTCGACCGGGTCGTGCACTTTCTGTTCGGGCTGCT
>JAGVEK010000372.1 GCA_020058315.1 Candidatus Zixiibacteriota bacterium | reverse complement strand
CGGATCCAAAAGTCAGACCGTCATCGGTGGACTTTTTCACGCGCAGTGTAATAACCCCGGCGTCGTCGCGCGTCCACGCAACCCAAATCCGGTCGTACAGATCTCTCAGGATCGACGGGTTGCGGTTGGAAGATGTGCTGGAATCATAGACGGTAACGGGTGATTGAGTTGCCCATGTCCCGCTGGCGAAGGTGAGTTTCACACACCGCAACGCGCCAGTGGTCTGCTGAGTATAGGCGATGTAGAGGTTCCCGTTGTCATCCATCATCGCCGAGCATGGGTCATCGCCGGCATCGGTGATGATGTCCGCCGGAGATGACCATGAAGTGAAAGGCGCGTCGGCGCATGACCAGGAGATGACAGAAGGCGTATGGGCAAATACCGCCACCAACCGGCCAGCGAATGGTCCGGCGGGTACGCGGAACAGTTTGTCCTGCGTGGGCATTCCGGTGGGGAATGCGGCCGTTGTGGTCGAGATCAGGCGATGGAGCATGGGATGCGATGTGGGGCGGCCCTGAGTGGCCGCCTGGATTGTTACCGCAAACGGGATGGCGGGGCGCCCACACAGGGGCGCCCCTACGAACGACACGGGATCGGGGCCGTCTTACGGCCAGAGGCTGTCGAGCACTTTCACCGCGTCGGGAATGACTTTGGCGTACGCGACCGACTCGGAGATCACGGCCTCTTCGAATTTCTGCTCGATGATCTTGTCGTATTCGACGGTCAGGGGCTGAGTGATGACTTCTTCGGCGGCGAAGCGTTTGTCGAAACCGATGAGACGGTCGGTCGCGACTTCATCGGAGCGGACAAGCATCGAACCGAGGGGGCTGACGAGCTCGCCGGTCGATTGGAAGCGGAAGCCGGCCATCGGATCTTTGAATTCGGACATGGTGAGGATGGACTTGATCTTATCCTTGGAGCAAATCATGGTGTTCATCTCGAATGGATGCAGTTCCGCCCAGAAAGCAACGAGATCGGCGTAGGCGAGCGTGCCGGATGACGACGTGTTGATGACCTGGGCGGGGTTACCGTTCCCGTCACCATTGATCAGCACATCGACCAGCAACCCGAGTTTGTCGACTTGCATCCGGTAGCCGATGTACCACAGCAGCACTTTGAATTGAGTGGTTGTACGGTGGCGCAGGGCCTTGTAGGAGGCCTTGAGCGCCAGCCCGTAGTCAGGCACATCGATCGAATTCACACGCTCGGTGACGAGAACCGCCGGGACATTGGCGCCGTCACCAACGGGGCGGAGCGACCAGCGCTTGTCGGTGACCGAGGCATCGACATCGAATGGCGTGTAGCGGTTCCCCTGGACACGGGATGAAGACCCGACCAGCCCCGCCAGCTCGGGGCGCATTGCCTGGCCGCGTCGGATCTCGCGGAGCATGAATTCCGGCAGGAGCGCGGGCGCGCCGCGATAGAAGAGTTCGATGGTCAGCGGACTGGAGCCGCCGACACGGATGCCGCGCGCGGCGAGTTGCCGTTCAAACGCATCGAGCGGCGACTCCGGGGCCGAGGGATCGTAATCATCGGTCTCCAGCAACTCGGAGAGCGTCATCCCACGGGTTGCAGCTTCCAGGTAGGTGTCGCGCGTGATGTTGATGTCCCGCGCACGGGCCAGGTCGACCGGCGTGTCCAAGCGAGGTTCCTGGGCGGCTTTGTTCAGCAGCACGGGAGATGTTTCGGTGAAAAGTTTGTCAAGGTCCATGCGGTGATCCTTCTGAAAAGAAAAGGTGGACGAATAGGACGAATGGGACAGACAGGACGAATGATTTGGATTAGCTAAGAAGGATTGTGCACTCGGTGGTGCCGTTGACAGCGAGGACGGTGCCGCGGGCGATGTTTCCTCCGGCGGGATCGTTGCCAGTGAGTGCGGGAGCCTGCTTGACCGTCGCGTTCGCGCCGCAGACGACGCGGTTGCCGACGACAGGGTTGGTGGCGCTGACCGGGAGTGTGCACACGCCGCCGATCTGCACGGTGGCCAGGCGCTCACCATTGTTGCCATCGTTGAGCGTGAGATCGATGAGCTTGCCAAGCAGGATGCCGTTATCAGTCGCCGGGCCGGCCTCGTAACTGGCGGTCAGAATCACCGCTTTGCCGAGATGGGCATCGGTCAGATCATCGACGCCGGCGGTTTGTTTCACTTTGAAAGTGGCGAAGACTTCGGCCACGGATTCCAGGTTGTGGTCACGAACCGTCATTGATCCTCCGGAATGAGAATGAGAATGAGATTGTTATCAATCGCCGGGATGTTCTTCAATCATGCCTAACTGGTCTTGAATTCGTCGTGGGCGGGACGCCCCCGCACGACATTGCCGGGCGGATCGGTGCGCCGCGCACGGGATGCGAAGACGAGATCGAGGCGGCGGTCGACGTGATCGGCGAGACGGAACAAAGCGGCCGCATCATCGCCCGCGGCCTGCAGATGCATTTCGATTGAATCTGAATCTGCAAGATCAGGGTTCAGACGCACCAGTGCGGTCCAGCGCCGGCGAATCCGTGCGCAGAGGGCCGCTTTCGCCACCTGCCAGTTGTCCGTTATCTGATCGGTCATTTGTCCACCTCATTCATTTGGGTTCGCCGCCTGTGATTTCTGCAACAGCGTCTCGATGCGGCTCAGGCGTGTCCGAACTTCATCGCGCAGCGCCTGCATGTCGTTTCGATT
>JAGVEK010000352.1 GCA_020058315.1 Candidatus Zixiibacteriota bacterium | reverse complement strand
GCGTCGATCACCAGCCCCGGCCGCACACGCACGCCGTACGAAGCGAGGAATTCCGGCCAATTGGTCTTGCTGTCGGACCCGGTCTGGGTTTGCAGATCAACAAAAACGGGATCGTAGAAAACACCCAGCTTGCCGCCACCCATGAGGTACTGGTCGATCGCGTACTGGTCCCACGGTTTGATCGAATCTGTTGGGCTAATGATCAGGAGCGCAGACAGGGTCGGGTCGATCAGACTGCCCGGCGCGATGGTGACGGGAGCAACCTGGTAGAGTTTGCTGAGAACCTGGACGGCGTTCTTCAGGTTGTCTGCGGCGGCCTCACCATGCCCGGAAAGGACGCCCACTTTCTGAACAACGTTGGAGGTGATCTTCTGGAGGGCGCCGGAGATTTCGTATTCGAGGTTGGCGGTGGACTGCACCAGCGGGAGCACCTCCTGCTTGTCTTCGTAGAGGAAGACAAGGCCCATGTAGACTTTCTTCTGCTCGGCTTTGTCTTTCTCATAGATCGTGATCTGAACAGGAGGAACGCCAGCGGCCTGGGCTTCATCTTCGCGCTCCATGCGGATCGGATCGATGAACTCGAATCGCAGTTGTCCGCCGGAATACGCACGGTACTCATACAACTGGTCTTTCAAGTAGCGGGCATTGGCATTGTAGGGGGCCGGCAGATCATCGCTAAAGTAGAGCTTGACCACGACGGGATCGGAGAGGGACCGCGCCAGGCGTTTCGAGGCATCGGAGAGCGAATACAGCTTGGAACTGGTCAGATCAATGCGGAAGAAGAACGCCAGGGCGAGAAGATTGATCACGACCACGATGCCGATCACCAGCGGCACCGAGGAGAGTGATCCCAGACCTTTCTTTAACCCCTGACGCAAAGCCATACCCTGCTATTCTCCTAACGCCACTTGCGCGATTCCAGCGTACGCACGGCCAGAAACAGAAACAGACCGATCAATGAGAAGTAATACAAGACGTCACGCGAGTCGATGACACCACGCGCCAGATTGTCGAGGTGGTAGCCCACCGAGACATACTCCAGGACAGAAGCGATGGCCGACGGGAACACCATGATGATCTTGTCGAGCATGTACAGGACGAAAATGATTACAAAGCCTGTGATGAAGGCGATGATCTGATTCGGTGTCAGTCCCGAGGTGAAGAGGCCGATCGCGAGGTAGGCCGCGCCCATCAGCAGCAATCCGAAGTATCCACCAACCAGCCCTCCGGTATCGGGATCCCCCAGAATTGAGATTGTGAGCGGGTAGGCAAAGGTCAGCGCCAAAGCGGCGGCCAGCAGAATCAGCGAGGCGAGGTACTTGCCCAGGACGATTTCGACATCGCGCACAGGGAGAGTGACGAGCAGTTCAATAGTTCCGGTTTTCTTCTCTTCGGCGATCAGGCGCATCGTGATGGCCGGAACAAAGAACAAGAAAATCAGCGGGATGATTGCGCCGAAGATGTCGCGCAGGTCAGCCTGGTTGACCAGAAACAAATTGGAGGCGAAAAACCATCCAGTGATAAACAGGAAAAGGGTCAGGATGACGTATGCGACGGCGGAATTGAAGAAGCTCCTGAGCTCCTTGAGTGTGAACGTCCAGGTGTTGGCCAGCACCGTGGTCATGATGTACTCCCCGCTGCGGCTTGCGCGTCGGCACCGACAGTCAACTGACGGAAGACGTCTTCGAGACGGGTTGCCTCGTGGTGCATCTCCAGCAGAATCCATTGGCGGTCGCGCACCATGGCGAAGACTGTTTCACGAAGATCATGCCCCGATGCGGACTCAACCACGAAGCGGCTGCAGCCGGCTCCGAGGGGCTCGGCGTCTGCGCCGTCCCCCCTGGCCACACGCGCGGCACCGGGTAGACCTTCCAGGGCCGACCGAATCTGATCGGACGGACCTTTGATCTCGACGGTCAGACGGTCATGGCCGCTGGCGGCGGCGCGGAGGCTGGCGGGAGTTCCGTCGGCGACAATCTTCCCACGGTTGACGATCAGCACGCGGTCGCAGGTGGCATCGACTTCAGGCAGAATATGAGTGCAGAGGATCAGGGTCTTGGCGCGCCCGAGTTCTTTGATCAGATCGCGAATTTCGACAATCTGGTTGGGGTCAAGTCCCACTGTCGGTTCATCGAGAATCAGGATTTCGGGATCATGGATCATGGCCTGCGCCACACCGACGCGCTGGCGGTAGCCCTTGGACAGTTCGCCAATGTCCTTCTTGAGGACTTCGCCAAGGCCGCAAAGTTCGATCATACGGCGAGTGCGGACGGAATGCTCGGATTGGGGTATTCCGCGGAGACGCTGGACAAATGTCAGATAACCGACCACGTCCATGTCGGTGTAGAGCGGCGTGTTCTCCGGGAGGTAGCCGATCTTGCGGCGCACTTCAAGCGAGTGGTCGATGGCGTCCAAAGAGTCGATCAGAACCTGACCTTCGGTGGGCGGCATGAAGCCAGTGATGATCTTCATGGTCGTGGTCTTGCCGGCGCCATTGGGGCCCAGGAAGCCCATGATCTGGCCGGTCGGGACCGTGAAGCTCACGTTCTCGATCGCACGGGTAGTCCCGTAGTCTTTGGTCAGATTCTTGACTTCGATCATCGGCGTTTGTTCATCAGGAAGTCGTCTCCCAACCCCGGAAACGATTTGGCGATTTTATCAGTTTTTTGGAGAAAATCAAGCACGATTCGGTTCACCGGCATTCAAACGTTCAATCTCCCAGCGTCCAACGAAACCATCCACCCACCGATCCGATCCGCTAACAGGCCGTCTCACAATTGCTTACGGCTGTCGACGGCCTTACAAAGGGAGATTATACACTGTGGCCTTGCCGCTCGTTCCATCAGACTGGCAGTGATTTTCGGAGATTCTCATCCTGCCGGGTCGGATCTCTCATAAGAGAGGGGGTGGAGCTTGTGGCCCCACCCCCGAGGAACTATCCAAAAGAGAAGAACTACTTCGCGTAGCTGAGGATGTTAATGGTAACCCGGCGATTCTTTTGACGGCCCGCATCGGTATCGTTCGTGGCAATTGGCGCATCCTTGCCGAAGGTCCGGATTTGCATGCGTCCGAGATTGATGTGGCCGTTGCTGACAAGATAGCCGCGCGCGGCGTCGGCCCGTTTCTGACCCAGGACTATGTTGTAGTCGGTGGTGCCGACACCATCACAATTGCCACCCAGCTCGGCCATGTAGTCGGGATCAGATGCCATCTTGATCGCAATGGAATCGAGGATGGGTCTGGCGTCCGCACGAATGTCGTATTTGTTGAAATCGAATTCGATTGATCTGGTCAAGATGACCTCATACTCCTTGCGGCAGCACTTGAGGGCTTTCTGAGCGGTGGCATTCGCTTCATCAGCGGTCTTGGCCACATCACCCACTTTGCGCTCGAGATCATCGAGACGCCTCCTCAGCGAGTCAACACAGGCAGATTTACAGGGGTCTTGGCCGCTTTCGATGATGGTTGCCGAAGTCGCCCGCCTCGGGGCCGGGCCACCAGTGAAGCCACAGTCGACCGGGCGGGGAGCCTGGAACGCGCAGCCAGCAAACACGGCGGTGCAGATCGCCAGCCCCAGTACTTTCAGATTCCTTGAACTTAACATCGCTCCTCCTTTCAGGAGTTTTCAATTCAGACTTGATTTCATTCCCATTGCCCGCCCTTCCAGACGCAGAGTGGCAGGCGAATCCCCATTGTCGTTATCGGCTCGCCGCACCGCATTTCAAGTGACGACGTGCCAAAAGGTTGGGCGTATTGTATGGGGCACCTCCCAAGGCGTCAAGAAAAAAATTCGACCTGATCCGCCCCCAAAAGGCAAGGCCGAACAACTCTGACAAGGAGTGCGGGCCCACGGCTGTGCGGTGAGTTCCCTGCAAGCTGCGGGTCGAACTCCCGTGCAACCCAGACTCGGGGCGGGGCACCAGGCGGTGCGACAACACTGGACTCCCCCCGATTTGGTGGAGGTTAATCAACATGGTGCCCTTTGCCGTTCGAAGTCCACGGGGCTGAGATGGCCCAGTTCCGAGTGACGGCGGCGGTTGTAGAACATCTCGGCTTTCGCAGTTTTGGCGCCTCCTAAGTCTTCGGTTTGTCGTTCGCCCTTGCCATGACTCAAGTTCTCTTGTCTGATTCCACTACGGATTACCGGTGCCTGCATTCGGATGTTGTCCCTGCCAGCGCGACCGATCGTGTCGATCTCGTTATTCCCGGAAGGGCCGTGCCATCCGCCTCGATACAGGGGGCCGTATCCTCTCTCAACAATTACGCGTGGACGATCCGGGAAATGCTCGCTCGAAGGATTGAAAAGGGATTAGTCCCCTTGGTGTAGGACTTACTCGCAGGGGAAACGGCCTCAGGACGATTCGTCTGTTTCGCCGCCCTTGCGCGCGTGGTGGGTGAGTACGAGTCGAATGTGAAGGGCGAGTTTCCCGATTATGTTGTGGACGTGATTTTTGACCGTGTGGACGGCGATGCACAACTTCGCGGCGATCTCTTTGTTGCTCCGCCCCTGTGCGATCAGATCGATCACTTCCTGCTCACGTTTGGTCATGCGGACTGATTTCACGATCTGGTCAGTATTCCTGCTTCGGATCGCATGCTCGACAATCTGAGAGAAGAGCGACCCCGTTGATGGGGATGGAAGAACCTTGATTCCTTTGGCGACTGAGCGGATGGTGTGCAGGAAGTGGTCGAGCGTGGCGTCTTTGGGAATAAAGCCCGCGACCCCCTCTTTCACGAACGCCACGACCTCAGCGTGCACCGGGATCAGGTCCATCACGATCGCTTCGGTCTCCGGGAATTTCTTACGGTCTGATTCCATCTCAGCGCTGATCCTGGTTCGCCGTCTTGCCGGCTACAGCCCGTGATGTCCGGAGCGGATTGCGGACTGCTCCGGAATCGGGACATGACTCATTCCCAGGCCGGAGATCCCTGCCTGGTCCAATACCGGTTACCGGTGCCCGCATTTCGTTGTCGGGCGCGACGACCCTGCTCACACCACAGGATCGGTCGATCTCATATGCCGACGCGACCGATCGTTTCAACCTCGCTGTTCCGGCAGAACCGTGCCCTCTGGGCGGACGCACAGGGC
>JAGVEK010000281.1 GCA_020058315.1 Candidatus Zixiibacteriota bacterium | reverse complement strand
CGACTGGCGCTGTACTTTTATCACAACGCCACCCAATCTCTCGACCGGCTTGATTCGCTTTTGTATGATGCAGCTTCCGGCCGCGATATACTACCCCTCTCCCAAGCGAATTGGGCCAACCCAGGCCGCAAGGATCAGGCGGTGGCCACGCTGACGCAGATGCTTGAATGGGAGAAACAGGCATCGCAGCAGGTGGCGATTGCTTTGCAGGTGCGTGAGAAGGGGACGCGGTGAAAGATTACTCGACCTCGAGAATCACCGTCGCCATCGCGTGGGTGCGGTCGTGAGTCAGGCTAACGACCATGTTGCCGACATTGCGGTAGTCCGCAAAATCACGCGCATGACCATGTAATTGCAGGCTGGGCGCCCCGGCGCGGCCGCGTCTGACTTCGATATCGCGGTAGCGAATACCGCTTCCCCACCCGAGACCAAGTGCTTTCATAGTCGCCTCTTTCGCCGCGAACCGTGCGGCCATTGAGGCTGCGGGGTCGGGACGGGAGAGGCAGTAGGTCCACTCGTCGCTGGTGAAGACGCGGCGATGGAAGCGTTCGCCATGACGGGTCCATGTGTCGCGCACACGGTGGATTTCGATGCGGTCGATACCGAGTCCGAGGATCATTGATCTATCCTGTCCCGTGCCACACGTGGCACGGGAGGGCAGCAATATAGCGAATCCTTCGCCGGTCCGCTGGCTGACAGAGAGACACGGGTCTGAAGACCCACACAGGGGTCAATCACACGATGTGGCGCGGGCGTCCTCGCCCGTCCGCCGCGGCGGGCGCAACATCACGGGCGGGGCGCCAGTGCCACCTGCCGCGGGGACGTAGACCGGATCAACAGTCCCGGTGTCACGGAAGTGATGGATGTCATCAAGATCATCGATATTGCCTTCAGCGGTGCTGAGGCTGACAATCCCTGCGCACCATAGGAATCGGGATCTATCACCCCTTGGGGCTATTGCGTTGAGGTCGAATCGTACTTTATCAGGGTCTCGTAGCGGCCCAGGAGCCGGTCGTAGGAACCCCGGAAGAAGATGTAGACCGGGTATGGGCGGCCGGGACGGATTGCCCAGGTACGCTGGGTTTCTTTTTCGTCAACACGCTGCCAGACCAAAGTGTCGGCGCGGCCATCAGAAGCATGTACAATTAACTGCAGCCCCAGCGTATCGAACTTGGGTATGTTGGGGTCTCCATCCATCGGGAATGCGTCGGCGCGTAGCGGGCTGAGTTTGCGCAGCTTGAGATTGGCGATGGCTGTGTCGGTCGGCACGGGATGATCGAGGCCGGGTTTCCACACCATCCAAGATGCATCCGGCATACGAATCAATCGCGTTTCGCCCCTGTCCGGCTCAATCCAGCGGACAGTATCGATTACCGTCGAATCGAGCATAGAGATCATGGTGGATCGCCAGTCATTCGGGGCGCGGTTGTAAACGCGCTGGAAATTGCCGCGCGCCATGAAGACCGAGTCGGACGCCAGGCGCCGGACATAGGTGTGACGGTAGTCAGCGGCGACCTTGCCGAGAACAAACTCGGCCAGCGGACGGCCCTGAGCCGCAAGGCGCATCACGACACCCCGCAGCGTGTCGACGTCGAACTTTTCAAACTTGTCGGGCCGCGTGGAGATCAGGTTTTCCAGAACCATCTCATTGTTCGTCCGGATCACTTCCGAGAGTTTCTGGCCGTCGGCGGGCAGAGTTCCCGATGGAGTCAGCACGACCCATTGTCCATCCCGGCGCACGAGATGGCTCCAGGTGCCGTATCTGATCGCCACCGAATCAACTTTGAGCGAATCGGTCCAGAAGAAATCGCGCTGCTCCTGCACCGAAAGGGAGCGATGCTCGGACGCGGAGTAGAAATACCAGATTCCCCAGAGCAGGATCATCAGGCCGGCGAGGTATGAGAGTTTCCGAGTCATCGGTGGAATCCAGATTCTCGAATCGGAGCGGCCAATCAAATCTGCCTGCTCCGGCGGCGCGCCTGCCAGCGTACAAGTCCGAAGGCAATGACCAAGAGTGGCGGACCGAAGATGTTGGCGTATTTGACGGTCTGGCGGACTCCGTCGGAGACTTCCTCAAGAGGACGTGTCGTGACTTCGCGCGACCGGATGGTGATCAGTCCTTCCTCCTGCGTCAGCCAGTCAGCAATGTTCAGGAAAAGCGTGGCATTGGAGGGATTGCGAATCGACTGATCGGTGCAGAACCCGCCGTCACCAACAACCACCAGCCGGGTCAGCGGACTCTGTTGGATGGCAGGCGGAACAACAGCCGCACTGACCGACGAGTCGGGCGGCGGACCTGAGGGGAACGCTGATTTGAAAATTCCCTGAATCGTTCCGGCCAGCACTTGGGATGGCTGAGTGAAATCCTCGCGCTTGAATTCCTGCATGGGGTTCAAGTAGTACGGTGCCCGCCGCAGTCCCGAATGCTCCGAGGACCAGCAAATCGGCTGGAACTCCAGGCCGAGCGATTCAGCGAGCGCCGAGTCGACCGGACTGACGAACGGGAAATCGACTCCCTGCAGGCCCTTCCCGATGAGAGTCTTCTTATTAAAAGTGAAGACTTGAGGCATGAAGGGGTATTGGACGAGGTTCTGGATGCGCATGTATCCCTGCTGCTGCACGACGCCAATCTGCACATTGCGTGCGTCGATCACCAGCCCCGGCCGCACACGCACGCCGTACGAAGCGAGGAATTCCGGCCAATTGGTCTTGCTGTCGGACCCGGTCTGGGTTT
>JAGVEK010000057.1 GCA_020058315.1 Candidatus Zixiibacteriota bacterium | reverse complement strand
GCCAGTTCCTGAGCCGGAGACCAGACCGCCGGCAGCGAACCCTGGAACTGAAATTTCCTTCGCCGGGACCGCATGCCCAGGAATCGTCTTCTGTTCATCGAACAACTCTTGCAAAGCGCCTTTCAGGGCAAGACCAGCATCACCGCCAGCCTTAGCCCCGAGCGCGTTACCAAATGCCCCGCCCAGAGCCCCGCCTACGGCAGAGCCTGGTCCCGCACCCACACCACCACCAAATACACCACCAAGAGCAGCGCCAGCGGCAGCACCAACGGCAGCGCCAGCGAGAGCACCGATACCCCCGCCAACAATTGCACCTACGCTTTCGGCTGCCGCATCGCCCCACGTACGTTCACCCGAGTGGACTTTGATAACTCCATCGATTATCGTAATGACTCCACCGAGGTAGGGTATTCTTTTAACAGCCAAGGGATCAATCTTCTTCAGTATTTCTGCGGATCCGCCCAACCAAGCGTTGATTACCGCTGACCCCTGGGTTGACAGGCCGCGCCAGTTTGATTCGTCATCCTTGGGGCCCTCGCTTGCGCCGCCCTCGTTGTACGGAACGTAACCAGCCTCGCCAGGAAGCAGGACATTGGGCATCGGATCGTAGAACCACTCCGGTGGCGGCAATACCGGCATATTGGACTTGAACCCATCGGGCGCCGGCAAAACCGGCATCGGATAGGTCTCACTCGGCTTACGCTCAGGATCCGTCTGCCCGCCATCCGGTGGAAGCTCTGCTTTGGGATCCTTTCCCGACGGGCCCGAACAAGCCGGTGGCTGCGGACCTCGATCAGCCGGGTTTTCGCTCGGCAACGGTACTTTTGGCTGCTCTGTGGGGCCACCCTCGTTTCCGCTCCGCGGGTTAACGTATTTATGATCTTCGGTCGGTTCTGAGTAGTTTTCAGAGCGAGGAACAGGTTGTTTCTTGTCCGCCGAAGCTCCACCCCTCGTCCGCCCACTATCTACTATCGCCATCTGCAGCCAGCCCTTCTAACATACACGTATTTTGCATTTCTCGGTCCGGAGCACCATCATTTGGCGATAGACACACTTCCAAATATGAGCTCCGCACCGCTCGGGCGAACCAAATATGCATATTCCTTTGCGTCAGGGCCACCGATCGCCAGCGTGCGGTTGCAGCCCAGATTGCGAGATATGCGGCGGGTCGCAGCAGAGCTAGTTGTCGACAAGCAAGGGATTATTCGTCGATTCTTCGAATAAATCTGACGGCCTAAAAAACTTTCAGTTCACTGTCGCCACCGAGATCACTGATCCGCCTGGCCAGAAACAGTCGGCCGCCTAAACAGCGCCCGGAGGCAGCATTAGGGCTATTCTCAGCACGGCCATCGCCAAATGTGGAATCCCCTATTACCCTCGGCGTGTCGGAACGGATTCGCCAGATACTGCATTCGTACCCGCCAAGCCGTGTACCATTATGGTGTGCACAACCAAGGCCACCGCGCTCCGTTGATATATCCGCCAACAGTGAACATGGCAGGAGTATTTTTATGCACCATTGGTGCAATCGCCACCGCCTTAACAGCAGGAACGATCATAATGGAGGGCTCCATAAGTAAGGTACTTCCGTGTGCCATACTGACCGTTAGTGCAGCAGTCACGATTTATGGCGCACTAAATGCACGCGGCGGGAGACCGGCATTGATTGTGGATGATCAAGGGATCGACCACAACCAATATGGACGGATTTATTGGCATGAAATCGAGCTGGTTCGCAGCCGCAAAGTGATTATTAATGAACCACTGCTCAGAAACTACCGTCCAATCGTCCAGTACGTAGAGGTTATCTTGGTAGATCCAGGCCGACTCGCTGCGCGTGCACCTCGGCGTCTTCGGCGCGGTATACGCCTCGCACATACAACAGGGTGGAGCCCTGTGTCATTCAGCGAAATGGAGATCTTGCCCGACACCACAGACATCTTGATGAGCAAGATGAAGCTGTACTGTCCTACTCTTCGAACAGGATAATGACCCGACAATCCCAGGGTTTTTCCGCAATGATGACCAGTCCTGCTTCAGCCCCACCCGAGCAGCTCGTTCACGCTGCCGATGCTGGTTGAACTTCCGATACGCTCGACCGTCGACTTCACTCCCGGCCGCGGGATCGGTTCCGGACGGTTGCGGCCTTGCTGGGCGTCGGAAGACTTTGCCCACACCAGCCACCGGAGCGAATCAGCCATGTCCGCGAGCAGTAGACGGTCCAGGTGCCATTCGTGTTCGCCGGAATTGCGGACACGGTGCAAGGCTGAGCTTCTCGGACTGCAGCTGACAATCGCCTTCAGGTCACCCCAGTTCAACGTGTCGGTGCCCAGCTGACGCAGGCGCAGACCCAGCAAGATCAGGTCGTACTCGATAGCCTCGGTATGCTCTTCGACGAGCGCATCGAGGCTCAGGATTCCCCCAGGCTCACCCCCGAATGGCGCTGCCAGGACGCGAGCAGTCGGTGATACTCATCGTGGTCCATCTCGTCGAGAACCGAGAGAATGTCCTGAGTCACGCTCAGTTCGATGATGGTGTAAAGCGCGTCCGCAACGCCGAGTCGACGAATTTTGCGGATAAGTCCGGGCTTCAAGTAGGTGAGCGAAGGCAACCTAACCTCCACCTGGCCTACGAGTTCGACGAAGTCGTCCTTCACTTTGTCCGGGGCTGGTTTGACGGGTGCTTGGGGTGAGCTCAATGGCTTCATCCTTTGAATGGGTGTGAGCTTTCTGGATCCCACGGGGTGGGCCGATCCGGTATGGATAGGACCACCCCATGGAGACTTCGTCAGGCGGTCTTGAGACCGTCGTCGAGGTAGCGGTAGGCCTTGATACCGGCGTCGTTCTTGAATGCCTCGACGGTGATGGTGAAGCCGGCCAGCTCCTTCGAGACGAACTTCTTCTCCTGCACCGCCGAGATCTTGGCGTTCGGCAGGACGATGCGCAGCTTCTTGTCCTCGTTGATCATGTCGAAGATCCACGCGCGGTGCGGCAGAACAACGCCGGTCTCGTGGACGTCGATGCGGGTGCCGTTGGTCGCGTCAGCCGGGGTGACGGTGACGTTGTTCGGACCGAAGACCTCGCTCAGGACGTCCTGGTCCCACACGGCGTAGAGGGTCAGGCCGAAGCGGACCGAGTGCTCGGTCTGGAGCTGCGCGATGATGTCGGCATTCCAGTCCTTGACGGTTTCGACCTTGCGCTCACCCTTGGACTCGATG
>JAGVEK010000332.1 GCA_020058315.1 Candidatus Zixiibacteriota bacterium | reverse complement strand
TCGACCGCGTCTATCCCTGCGTACAGCCCAGTGTCGCCGATCCTATTGGATTCGTGAATAACGATATCAATGGGGCGGCAGGGCTCGAGCTGGCTTACGACCGCGCTCTGGCCGGCACCGACGGTGAGGGTGTCTTTTTACGTGACGCCTCCGGGCGGAGGTTCTCTCTGGATCCGGTTCCGGTCAAGCGGGCCAGACCGGGTAGTCGGCTTCATTTGACCCTGGACTGGAGTAGCCAGTCGATTCTCTCCGAGGAGTTGGTCGCCGCCGTCGAAAAATGGCGGGCAAACTCCGGGATGGCCCTCCTGATGGACCCGCACACCGGTGCGATCCTCGCGATGGTCGATTACGATCCCAATAGTCTTGGAAGAAAGGCGCGCAAGAATCGCCTCGTATCCGACGTCATGGAGCCTGGTTCGACTTTCAAACTCGTGGCCTATGCCGGCGCCCTCTCCGATGGCGCCGTGACGCTGGACAGACGTTTCGATGGGGGCAACGGTCAGGGGGAATTCTCAGGCCGCACGCTCCATGATGACAAGCGCCACGGTATCATAACCACCGCCGAGGCGTTCATTGTGTCCTCCAACGTCGCCACCGCGCGAATCGCCAATCTCCTCCCGCCCGGACGCCTCGAATTCTGGGTCCGGCGCTTCGGATTCGGCGATTCCACCGGTATCGATCTGCCCGGTGAATCACGCGGGCGAATCGCAGCACAAAAACATACCGAATTCAATATCGCAACCCTGTCGATTGGCCACGGAGTAGCCGTGACACCCCTTCAATTGGCGACGGCTTACTGTGCCGTCGCGAACGGCGGATATCTGGTTCGCCCGCATCTGCTCGACGCAATAGAAACAGCCGAGGGTCGTGTCATTCCAGCCCGCACCACTGGCCGGCGGGTGCTGGCTCCCGAGGTCGTCCATCTCATGCAGAAGCTCATGACCGGCGTCGTTCGCGAAGGAACCGCAAAGGTCATCTGGGATCCTGAGTACCCCATCGCCGGTAAGACGGGCACGGCAGAGAAGCCCGACTTGCAGACTCATCGGTACGACAAGAGCAAGTATATGGCAACATTCGTCGGATTCTATCCGGCGGACAAGCCCCGCGTGCTCGGACTCGTGATTCTCGACGAGCCGAAGCCCGTGCATTATGGAGGATTCACAGCCGGCCCCGTGCTTCTGAATGCGATTCGCCGTGGTGCCGCTGGAAATGAGCAGGATCTCCAGCCGGATGACAGCGCGTTCCCAGATCGTTTCCCGCACGGTATTGAGCCCGATTCGCAGGACGACTGGGCGCGACAATTGGTCGCGGCCGTATCGCCTATGATTTCAGTGATGGAGGCGCGCGCCGAATTGTCAGACAATCCCGGCGCATCGGATCCCATGGCCTCCCAGGTTCCAGTTCAGTCCATGAGTAGTGACAATGGTTGGAATCGTCTGGTCGGAACGAAGACCTCGAAAGCCGAAGTGGCAGCGCCGTTTGTGGAAACGTGGCCGGATCTTACCGGCAAGAGCCTTCGGGTTGCCGTCGGTGAGTTACGTGAGATCGACGCCACCTGGGATGTCCTCGGTGCCGGTGCCATTGTCGCTCAAGATCCCCCCGCTGGCTCTCCCATAGCAGAGGACCGTGCATGCCGGTTGACACTGCGATGAAGCGGGAAACAACGCCTAA
This sequence comes from Candidatus Zixiibacteriota bacterium, assembly GCA_020058315.1. Taxonomy (GTDB): domain Bacteria; phylum Zixibacteria; class MSB-5A5; order WJJR01; family WJJR01; genus JACRMA01. The sequence continues at coordinate 2,665 of JAGVEK010000332.1, read as the reverse complement.
GACGCTGGCGGGTGTGCTGGCGGTGGCCCATGAGGGCACGGGATCTCTGCCTGTTTCGGGTATCGCCTATGACTCCCGGCAGGTGCGTCAGGGCAATCTCTTCTTTGCGCTCCCGGGGGCTGTGTCGGATGGCGCCGATTTCGCCGCTCAGGCGATTCGCAACGGCGCCGTGGCGATCGTGGCCGAACGGCCGCTGGCTCTCAGCGTGCCAGTCATAGTTGTCCCGAGTGCGCGCCGCGCCATGGCCGAAGCGGCCCTGCGCTTCTGGGACCGTCCGGATCAGCGCATGAACTTGTTTGGCATTGTGGGAACCAATGGCAAGTCCACAGTCGCGGCCGGACTCGAGACCATCTGGGCTGCCAGCGGTGTGGCCGCCGGGCTGATCGGCACCATCACCTATCGATGGGGAAATCAGACTATCGCAGCACCGCGCACCACGCCAGAGGCGCCCGACCTGATTGCGATGCTCGGTCGCATGTGTGCGGATGGCGTGCGCAATGTCGCCTGCGAAGTATCCTCGCACGCCATCGCGCTGGAACGTGTCTGGAATGTCCAGTTCCGTGCCGGCATCTTCACCAATATCACGCGTGATCACCTCGATTTCCACAAGACATTCGAGGAATACCTCCGTGTCAAATCGCTGTTTTTCGAAGGTCTGACTTCTCCCGGCGCATTCGCCGCCATCAATATCGACGATCCTTCGGCGGAAGTCTTTGTGCGTGCGGCCCAACGGACGCGCGTCATTCGGTATTCCGGGCGGCGGAAGGACATTGACGTCGGTCTGGAGATCACGTCCCACGGTTTCGACGGCACACGCGGACACCTGTTGCTGGGTGGCGAAACATGGCCATTCTCCTCGCCTCTATGGGGCCGCTTCAATCACGCCAATCTGGCGGCCATGGCGGCTGGAGCTTGGGGTGCCGGGCTCGGCGGTGCGCAGGTGGCTGCAGGGCTGGGAGCTTTCAATGGAATCCCGGGACGGCTTGAGCGAATTCCGAGTGCCGCCCCGTTTGATGTATTCGTCGATTATGCCCACACTCCCGATGCGCTCGATGCCGTGCTCTCGGCAGCGCGTCCGCTGGCACGGGGCAAGTTGCGTGTCCTCTTCGGGGCGGGAGGCAACCGTGATCGCGGCAAGAGGCCTGAGATGGCGCGCGCGGTGCATAAGTGGGCTGACCATATCTACCTCACCTCCGACAATCCTCGTTGGGAGGATCCACTTTCCATCATCGAAGAAGTCAAAGCAGGCTTTTCAACGGGGGCGCCCGTTTGGTGCGACCCCGATCGGTACCGTGCCATCGAACAGGCCGTGGCCGATGCGAACCCCGGCGATGTGGTCATTCTGTGCGGGAAAGGCCACGAACAGACACAAGAAATCGCCGGCGTGTTTCATCGGTTCTCCGACCAGGAAGCGGCGGCAGGGATACTCGCGGCGGGCGGGCACCCGCCGCAGAACCCGCAAGGGAAGCGGGGCGGGATTCTTCCCGGTTCGGCGGCGGGTCCAGGGGGGGATCCGCCGCCATCTCGATAACTATCGTTGTTTCCACATATTGATACTATTGTGATAAACATGACTATTGAGGCAGCCTGCCAGATCGCGCACGGGCAGATCGTCAATTCCAGAGCATCCCGGGGGAGGGTCCGGGGCGCATCCATTGACACTCGGACTCTGCAGCCCGGGAACGCTTTCTTCTGCCTGCGCGGGACCAGGGGAGACGGGCACCGGTTCGCTCGCAAGGCCATCCGGCGCGGCGCGGGCGCCATCTTCGCCGAACATGGCCATGCGGCGCGATGGACACGGTGGGGCGTGCCGGTGATCGGCGTCGACGATCCGCTGACCGCGATGGGCGACTTGGCGGCCGAATTCCGCCGGCTTTTCCCCACGCGCTACATTGCCGTGACCGGTTCGGTCGGCAAGACCACCACGAAGGAAATGATCGCCGCTGCACTCGGCGCACGTTTCACGGTTTACAAATCACCGGGAAATTACAACAACCTGATTGGCATCCCGCTTGCACTGCTGGCCCGGAACCAGCACGCGAAATCCCCCGAACGGTACGGCGTTCTCGAATTCGGAATGTCGTCCCCCGGTGAAATCGCCCGCCTGACCGAAATCGTCCGACCGGAATGGGGTGTCCTCACCCGCATTGCCCCATCGCACCTGCTTCAGATGCGCTCGATGGCGGCGATCGCGAAAGCCAAACGCGAGCTGTTTGATCACTCAGGTCCGTCCGTTATTGCTTTTTTGAACAATGACGATCCTTTCCAGCGCCGCTGGCAGACGCAATGGCAACGGCGGACGATTACCTATGCCACTGACCATGACGCGGATTTCGTTGCCAGCCGCATCTCGATGGCGTCCCATGGCGGAGTGACCTTTCTGGTCAATGATCGGCATCAGTTTGAGGTGAAACTCGCAGGCTCGCATAATGTCGGCAACGCGCTCGCGGCCATTGCCGTCGCCCGCCATCTGGGGATCAAGTTCGTGGACATCGCCGCAGCCCTGCGCAAGGTACGCCCTGTCGGGCAGCGCTCACGCGTCACTCGCTTGGGAGATGTCACTCTGCTCGAGGACTGCTACAACGCCAGTCCTGCCGCGACCATCGCCGCCTTGGAATCGCTCGCCGCGTGGCCGCAGGCCGTACGCCGGATCGCTGTCCTCGGT
>JAGVEK010000444.1 GCA_020058315.1 Candidatus Zixiibacteriota bacterium | reverse complement strand
CGCTTTCACTCCGGTCAACTCACCCCTCCCAGCCGTCGATAATCCCCTTATAGAGCGCCCGCCGGAAAGCGGGTGCAGCAGGGGATTTGATGGCCAATTCGAGAAGTCAGAGCGGGAGCGCTTTCCCGGAAATTTCGGTCGTTGTGCCAATGCACAACGAGGTGGAGAATCTGCCGGCGACGATTGATCGTATCGCACGTTCGCTGGCGGAAACCCACTGCACGTTCGAGATCATCGCAGTCGATGACGGTTCCACTGATGCCACCCGCAGACGGCTTGAATCAATCGCGCTCGGTGACCCGCGGCTGCGCGTTGTGTCATATTCCCCGAATCGTGGACGCGGGTACGCGCTCCGGCGGGGCTTCGCCGAAGCCAGAGGCGGCATCGTCGCGACCATCGACGCCGATCTCAGTTACGATCCGTCACATCTGGGACAGATGCTCAGGATGCTGGCGGAACATCCGGAGGCAGACATCGTGGTCGGATCGCCATACGCCAAAGGAGGGGAAACGATCAACGTTCCCCGCGGCCGTCTTTGGATTTCACGATGGGGCAACAGGCTCCTTGGGCTGGCGATGCCCGGTCACCTGACGGCGGTCACCGGGATATTGCGAGCGTACCGCCGCGAAGTCCTCGAGGTTTTGGATCTTGAATCCAACGACAAGGAAATCCATCTGGAAATTGTGTCCAAGGCGCTCGCGGCGGGCTTTGTTCCAATCGAGATGCCGGCGGTGCTGACCGGACGGGTGCGTGGCAAATCGAAATTCCTGCTGCGGGCAACGGTTGGTTCGCATCTGGTGTTTTCATTTTATGAGAAGCCGGTCCTTCTCTTTGGATTGATCGGAGCGTTGATCTTGGGGCTCGGGCTGGGCTGTGGTTCCCGTCTCATCTACCTCTGGCACCTGGGAACTCTGAACCCGGACCGGCCACTGGTGGCACTGACTGTGATTCTCCTGGTGGCCGGGCTGCAGATCCTCTTGTTCGGCTTCCTCGGCTCGCAAATTGTGCAGGTCCGTCGTGAACTGTACCGCACACAGAAGACCATGAAGACGATCGCGCGATCACTGGAATCGCGCCGCGATTCCCAAACAGACGAGTCGCCGGCCAGACGGCTGGAAGCCCATCCGATCCTGAACGAGACTCCCGAACGATCTGGGGTGGTGTGATGCGCCTGCTTTTGATCACCAATCGGTATCCGACAGACGCGGATGACCCCGCGTCTCCGTTTGTACCGCATTTTGCTTCAGCGCTGGCCGAGCGCGGGGTCGAAGTCGATGTTCTGACTCCATCTTACGGACGGCTGACTCGCAACTGGCATGGCGGGGCTCAGACCAGCCCGCATGATGCCGCGTCCCGGACTCGCGTATTTCGTTTTGAGACGGGAACGACAAGCCCCGTCGGGTCGTGGAATCTCCTCTCCCCCTGGTCATGGGTGCGGCTGGCACGCTTTGTGAAAAGCGGACAGGTCATGGGGAAGAGTCTCTGCTCCGAGAATACCTACGATCATATTCTGGCATTATGGGCCCTGCCGTCCGGGCACTTCGCTTCAGTGCTTTCGCGGGAATTCCACGTGCCCTATTCGGTCTGGTGCCTGGGATCAGACATCTACACGTGGGCCAGGAGACCGGGGATACGCAGCCGGATCGCAGCGATCTTGAGCGGCGCGTCTAATGTCTTCGCCGACGGAGAGGATCTTCGCGGGCGAATCCAGGCATGGTTGGGAATCGACGCGACCTTCCTTCCCTCATTCCGCCCGCTCGATGGTCTCGATGGTTGTCAACCGTCTGCGCCAACGGAATCACCGCGATTCTTGTGTCTCGGCCGTCTCCATCGTGACAAGGGGATCATCGAACTGCTCACGGCATTCGCTCATGTCCGCATGGCCCTCCCCCTGGCGACGCTGCAGTACGTTGGTGATGGGCCTGGAAAAGCAGAATTGGAGCAGATCGCTTCGGACATGCATCTGTACCGACGGCAGGATCCCGATGCGGGAAGCGTTCACATCCGGGGCGCCGCCTCCCATGACGGTGTCGTGCATGCGCTGCGTGACTGCGACTTTGTGGTGATCCCAACCCGGTCGGACAGCATACCGCTCGTGTTTTCCGAAGCGGTGCAAGCCATGCGGCCAGTGATCGGCACAGACATAGGTGATTTGGGCGTCTTCATCAGGCGGTTTGGATTGGGGTACGTGTCGCCATCCACCCGATGCGGAGATTTGGCATCAGCAATGGTGCGGATGGCGCATGAGCCATTATTCGACCTGCAGGGCAGAGACGATCTGCTGCACCTGTTTGATCCGAAGCGCGCCGCCGGGCTGTTCTGCGAGCGCGTGTTCCCACCGGCACGGCGGCGATCTCAGGAGCGCAGAGTGGAATACACTGCCGACGTGAGTTTAACTCAATAGATTTCGCGTTTGGTGGCGATTGCTTCACTGGGGCGTGGTCAGGTGGTAAGGCTCCCGGCTGTTAACCGGGGAAGCACAGGTTCAAGTCCTGCCTCCCCAGCGGATTACCCAACAAAGCTCCGTGGCTGCCCCCGCGAAGAGCGGGCACGGCCCGCCCCAGGCGGGTGCCCCTTGGACCCCCACCCTCCGAGTGAGGGCTTGCCATTCGTGGATTCCCTGCGCAATCCTCCATAACGCATCCCAGCACGGCCAGTTTTGGCGCCGGCTGGCCGCTGGGCCAACCGGCACACGAAACCAGAGATGTCAAAAGCAGCTTAGAAACACCGCTTGTCGCCAAACCATGAAGTCTGTCGTGCGTATCATTCATACGTATGAATGAATTGCAGGACACACGCATTGCTTTGATCACCGCCGCACGCGCGCTCTTCGCGGAGCACGGCTACGATGGCACGTCCATCAAGACCATCACCACGCGGGCCCGCGCCAATCTCGGTGCGGTGACCTATCATTTTGGCACGAAGGAGAAGCTGTACCATGCGGTTCTGTGTTCCGTGGGCGAGCCATTCCTGGCGCGTCTGAAGGCCGCTGCCGGTGGATCTGGCAGACCGTTGGACCGGATCGAGGCGCTTGTCCGCGCATTCTTCAACCACCTGTCCGACAACAGGGAAATGCCATCATTGATGCTCCATGAGCTTTCGTTGAGCCGGCCCATTCCTCCCCCGCTCCAAGAGATTATGGGGCAGGTCTTCAAGACGGTGGCCGGAATCATCCAGATTGGACAGCGCGACGGAAGTATCATCCATGGGAATCCAAGTCTCCTCGTTTTGAGCGTCCTGGCGCTTCCGGCATACGTGATGTGGATGCGCATACCGCTGCACGACGTGGCCGGGGTGGACACTCACGACCGGTCCGGCGGCGGGCGGGGCAGGATTCTCAAACACATCGTGATTTCGATCCGCCGTAGCCTCGAGTCGGGCGCTCCTGCACGTGCAAAAACAAGTTCCGGATCGGGGCTATCGAAGCGGAAAGCGGGAAAGGCAAAGTGATGAGACGATTCCAACGTGTGGTGATGGCGATCATGCTCTCTGTCCCGGTGTATCTTCCGGCGGCCGCTGACGCGGAGACGGGCGATACCAGCCGTTTGTACCTGTCAACCGCTGTTGAGCGCGCGCTGGCACAGCATCCATCAGTCGGTCTGGCCAAGGCGAGAAGTGATGAGGCTCGTGCATCCGTCCGCGAGGCATTTGCGCCCTGGTTTCCCGCACTCCAAGTCAACGCGACGGCCATGCGCTACGAGAAGCCGATGCTGGTCTTCCCTCTTCACGGTCTGGATCTTCGTGAACTCCCGCGCTTCGAGAGAACCCTTGTTCAGG
>JAGVEK010000503.1 GCA_020058315.1 Candidatus Zixiibacteriota bacterium | reverse complement strand
TCACGCCGACCTACGAGCGCCTGGAGTTTCTCGGTGATTCCGTCCTTGGCCTGCTGGTTGCCCGCCATCTGTTCGAACAGCATCCCACATTTTCAGAGGGAGACCTGACGAAGGCCAAGGCGGCGTTAGTCAATCTCAAAACACTGGGTGTGGTCGCGCGGCGTGAAAACCTGGGGAAGTACATTCTCCTCTCCCCGGAGGAGGAACGTGCCGGGGGCCGTCGGCGTGCTTCGATTCTCTCCGATGTCCTCGAAGCCGTGATCGGCGCAGTCTATCTTGACGGCGGAATCGAGGCGGCATCCGCGCTGATTGATCGCGTCTTGATCCAGAATTTCGATGCGAGCGACTCGAAGCTGCTGAATGCCAACTTCAAGGGTGATCTCCTGGAGTTGTTACAAGGCGAGGGACAGGGTCTTCCGCGCTACGAAGTCGTCAATGAAACGGGACCCGACCATGAAAAGGTCTTCACCGTCGCCGTCTACGCGAATGGACGCGAGGTTGGTCGTGGCAGTGGTCCCAACAAGAAGGACGCCGAGCAGAAGGCCGCACGTGAGGCGCTGAATACGCTGGCACGAAGTGAATCGCAGTCTTCCGTGGCAGAAAGGACGCGTGACCAATGAATATCGTGGTCTGTATCAAGCAGGTTCCAGAGATCGCCCTGGTCAGGGTCGATGAATCGAGCGGCGTGATATTGCCCGCCGGACCGGGGGGAATGAATCCATTCGATGAATACGCCGTCGAAGAAGCGATTCGCCTCAAGGAGAAACACGGTGGAACCGTCACCGTCATGGGTTGTGGCGGCGAAAACGCCGTCTCGGGGCTTCGCGACGCGCTGGCCCTGGGCGCGGATCGCGCAATTCTGCTCATCGATCCGGCGTTTGATGGTTCCGATGGGATCGCAATCGGCACGATTCTGGCGGCCGGTGTCCGCAAGATCGGCAGTGTCGATCTCTGTTTGTTCGGAAAGAACGCGGTGGATACGGATCGGTCCGTGGTGCCCGGTGCCACCGCCGGAAAGCTCGGCTGGGCGCAGGTTCTCTTTGTGAAGAAAATCGAGACGGTCGAGCCTGGCAGGCTCACCGTGGCGCGCATGACCGAGGATGGGTTCGACCGGGTCACAACGCCGCTTCCGAGCGTCCTCAGCGTTGTCAAAGAGATCAATGAGCCCCGCCTGCCCTCTCTCAAGGGGAAGATGAAATCCAAGAGCGCGCCTATCGACCGCTGGGGTGCTGCCGACATCGGCGTCGATCCCGCGACAATCGGCGCCAACTCGCTGGTTCACGCAACCGGTGTCAAAGCCCCTCCGCCGCGTCAACGCGGGAACAGACTCGAGGGCGACCCGGCGACCGTGGCCGCCGCACTGTTCGAGAAGCTACGTGAGGAGAAAGTCATCTAAATGCAGCTCTGAAGCACCGGGTCTCGGATCGTGCCACGGACAAGCGGATTCTCCGGCTTTTTGCCCGCCGCGGCGGGTGCTTGTCCGTGTCTTTTCCCGTCGGACTGAGACCAAGCCCTTGCTAATCGATCTGGTTCAAACGTGCGCGTGTAGGGGCGCACGGCGTGCGCCCGGTTCGGCCAAAGGCCGCACTTCTGTGGCTGTCAGTATCCCAGCCGCGTTCCAAATGCCCACGCACCTTCCATTTGACTACCTCCTCATCCGTTCTTATCTTTTCAGTCTGTCCTCAGAGATAGCCGAGGAAAGGAGCGCACAGTGAAAGAAGTGACGGTGGAGAACATCAGGAACATCGCTTTGCTCGGACATGGCGGCACGGGGAAGACATCGTTATGCGAGGCGATGCTGATCACGGCCGGTGCTGTCGGACGCATGGGCAAAGTCGACGACGGCACGACCGCCACCGATTACTCCGAGGAAGAGATCGCGCGGAAGATCTCGATCTCCCTGGCGCTGGCGCACCTGGAATGGAAGACCCGCAAAATCAACATCGTCGACACGCCGGGCTACGCGGACTTTGCCGGCGACGTGGTCGGCGGCCTGCGGGCGGCTGATCTCGCCGTCTGCCTGCTCAATGCCCCCGCCGGCGTGGAAGTCGGCGCGGAGCTGACCCTCGAACGTCTCGATTCCGGCAGTCTGCCCAGAATCTTCTTCATCAACAAAATGGACAAGGAGCACGCCGATTTCTCCAGGATGATGTGGGCGCTGGGCGAACGTTATCATGTCAAGGCCGTGGCGGTCCAATGGCCGGTGGGACAGGCGGCTGAGTTCAAGGGCATTGTCGATCTGATCAAAATGAAGGCGTACGCTTTCGATGCCACCGGCAAAACCACTGACCTGCCGATCCCGGACGACGTACGTGCCACTGCCAGCGAGGCCCGTGGGCGTCTGGTCGAGGCCGCCGCAGAAGCCGATGATACTTTGCTGGAGAAATTCTTCGAGACCGGCGAACTGACGGAGGAAGAATTGCAGCGCGGGCTGCGCAAAGGCGTCGTCGAGGGGAAACTCTTTCCCGTCTTGTGCGGTGTCTCCACTTCCGCGGCAGGCGTGAGGCTGCTGCTCGATTTTGTCGACCAGTTCGGCCCATCCCCTCTCGACCGACCCGCGGTGACCGGAACACTGCCCGGCACCGAAACCGCTGTGGTCCGTGAAACCAATCCGCATGCTCCCTTCTGTGCCCTCGTCTTCAAGACCGTTTCCGAACCCCATGTTGGCGAACTCTCGCTGCTCAGAGTCATCTCGGGTCATATCAAGCCCGGCGACGAGGCGCTCAACGCGAATCGCGGCGAGACAGAACGCATCGGACAACTGTTCCTGCTCAATGGCAAGCAAAGGCAGGAGATTGCTGAACTGGCGGCCGGAGATATTGGTGCCACAGTGAAGCTCAGAACAACCCACACCGGCGATACCCTGTGCGACAAAAAGTCCCCGGTCGTGCTCCCACCCATCGCCTTCCCCGAACCGATCCTGGACATGGCTGTCAAGCCTGTCTCCAAGAACGATGAAGAGCGCATGGTCATCGGCCTGGTTCGTCTCCACGAGGAAGACCCGACCTTTTTCCACAAAGTTCATCCTGATATCCGCCAGACCATCCTCTACGGACAGGGAGAACTCCACTTTGATGTGGTGACCAGCAAATTGAAGAAGCGCTACAATGTCGACGTCACTCTCGAGAAACCACGCATCCCATACTGCGAGACCATCACCGGCAAGACCGAGGTCGAATACAAACACAAGAAGCAGACCGGCGGACGCGGCCAGTTTGGTCACGTGTTCCTGCGCATCGAACCCAAGCCGCGCGGAGGCGGATTCGAATTCGCCGATGAGATCAAAGGCGGTGTCATCCCCTCCAAGTTCATCCCTTCGGTGGAGAAGGGCGTGGTTGAGTCGATGATCGAAGGCGGCCTTTCCGGTCATCCGGTCGTTGATGTCAGGGTCGCCGTGTACTACGGTTCGTACCACTCCGTCGATTCGTCCGACATGGCATTCAAGATCGCCGGCCTGATGGGATTCAAAGAGGGTTTTCTGAAATGCCATCCGGTGATGCTCGAACCGATCTACGAACTCCAAATCAAAGTCCCGGACGACTTCACCGGCGATGTCATGGGTGACATGTCCAGCCGCCGTGGCCGCGTGCTCGGGATGGATCCCGACGGCCGCTGGCAGCGCATCAAAGCCCAGGCCCCGCTCGCCGAACTGTACAAGTACTCGACCATCCTGCGCTCCCTCACACAGGGACGCGGAATCTACGCGCGCAAATTCTCCCACTTCGAAGAAGTCCCCCGCGAAATCGCCGCCAAAGTCATCGACGAAGCGAAGGCCGCCAAGAAAGCCGCGGAGGAGTAGCGGTTCGTTCCACGGGTACAACCCGCTAATGTGTAGGGGCACGGCTTGTCGCAGATCCCGCTCTTCGCGGGGCAGTGCCGGGTGCACGAAGTGCATTCCTGTGCGTGCTACATTCTGTCGGAGACTTCAAGGAATTAGTTTGGAGTTCGTCCGCGCCGATTGCTGCATTTCGACAATTGCCCCACAGTGATTTCTCGCAAGGCCCATTGAGAGTGATCTTCGCAAGGCACTGTGACCGTGGCGGGGCGCGCCGCGGGTGTCTCCCGTTTCTTTACATGTTCTTTACATCTGGGTGCGATATTCTTACGGCACAGATGGCCTGCGCGCGCGTTCTTAGTGTCAGGAACAGCGGCTGGACCGTGCGGCCGGGATGGCAACTCATGAGGATTCGCCAGATAGTCGAATAATCATGGAGGCTGATGTGAAATTCGGATTCGTTCTCGCCGGCATCGTCGCCATCATATTGTTGGGATATCTCGTTTATGCTCTGTTTCATCCCGAGAAATTCCAGTAGGGGCATTTGATGCCATCTTCTGATCTAATTCAGATTCTGATCTACCTCGCAGCGCTCCTGCTTCTGGCTCCTGTCTTGGGAGCGTACATGGCCAGCGTGTTCGAGGGCAGGCGAACGTTCCTGCATCCGGCAATCTCGTGGCTGGAGGGACTCATTTACCGGCTTTGCGGCATCGATGACCGCGAGGAGATGCGCTGGCGGAAATACACGTGGGCTCTCGTGTGGTTCAATCTCTTTGGCCTTGCCGTGGTTTTCGTACTCCAGGTGATCCAGAAGTGGCTGCCGCTCAATCCGCAGGGTTTGGACAACGTGCCTTGGGCGCTGGCGTTCAATACTGCGGTGAGCTTCATGACCAATACCAACTGGCAGGCTTATTCCAGCGAAACGACGCTGAGTTATGGCACGCAGATGCTGGCGCTGACGGTCCAGAACTTCGTGAGCGCAGCGACGGGGATTGCGGTTCTGCTGGCGCTTGCGCGCGGGATCGTGCGGAGGACATCCACTACGGTCGGCAACTTCTGGACCGATCTGGTGCGCTCGGTCGTCTATATACTCTTGCCGCTTTCCATCATCCTGGCAATTGCGTTAGTCGGCGAAGGAGTCGTCCAGACCCTTGCCCCTGCCGCTACGGTGACGACGGCTGAGGGCCCGGCGCAGACGATTCCGCTCGGCCCGGCGGCTTCGCAGGTGGCCATCAAGCAGCTTGGAACCAACGGTGGCGGCTATTTCAATGCCAACAGCGCTCACCCACTGGAGAACCCGACGCCGCTGTCCAACTTCCTGCAGATGTTGTCGCTCCTGCTGATCCCTGCCGCGCTGATCTACACGTATGGCCGCATGGTGAACGCGCGACGCCATGCCTGGATTATCTTCACGGTGATGTTGGTGCTCCTGGTTGGAGGGCTTGCCATCAGTCTCTATGAAGAGTACAGGCCCAATCCGGCCGTAGGGCTCGCCACCAACCTTGAGGGAAAGGAGTTGCGATTCGGCATCGGGAATAGTGTTCTCTGGTCAGTAGCCACAACCGCTGCCTCCAACGGCTCGGTCAATGCCATGCATTCGAGTCTCTCCCCTCTCGCTGGCGGCATTGCGCTGTTCAATATCATGCTGGGCGAGGTGATCTTTGGCGGTGTGGGAGCGGGGATGTATGGCATGCTTCTGCATGTCATGCTAATTGTCTTCCTGGCGGGATTGATGGTCGGCAGGACACCTGAGTACCTGGGAAAGAAGATTGAAGCAAAAGAGATTCAGATGGTCATCGTGGCCATTCTTGCACCGAGCGCTGTCATCCTGATTGGTGCAGGGATTGCGTGCGTGCTACCGGTGGCACTGGCAAGTCTGGCCAACGCGGGGCCGCACGGACTGAGTGAGATTCTCTACGCATTCTCATCGGCAGCAGGCAATAATGGCAGCGCATTCGCGGGGTTGAACGCGAATACGACGTTCTATAACGTCACTTTGGCCCTGACCATGTTGATCGGCCGCTTTGTCGTCATCGTGCCTTGCCTGGCCATTGCGGGGAGCCTCGCCGCCAAGAAGACGTCGGCAAAGACCGCGGGAACTTTCGAAACCGACAACACGATATTCGCCGTTCTCCTGATTGGGACGATCCTGATTGTGGGGGCACTGACGTTCTTTCCGTCGCTCTGTCTGGGACCTATCGTGGAGCACTTTCTGACGGGGATCGGCCGGACATTCTAGGAATCCCTATGACGCACAGAGAGCAAGACTCCTCCACCAAGGCATTGATCCTGCCAGCGATGCGTGATGCGCTGACCAAGCTGGCGCCGCGCACGGAACTGCGCAATCCGGTGATGTTTGTAGTGTATGTCGGGGCGATCTGGACGACGGTCTCGGTGGTGATCGGGCTTGTCCAGGGTCACGCGTCGGCATTTGAGGCGCAGATCGCATTGTGGTTGTGGTTCACTGTTTTGTTCGCCAATTTCGCCGAGGCGATGGCGGAAGGACGGGGCAAGGCACAGGCGGACAGTCTCAAGCGGGCGCGCACCCTCGTGTTTGGCCGACTGCTTCGTGACGGAATCGAGGCGCCTATACCGGCGGCTGACCTCAGGCGGGATGATCTCGTTGTTTGCGACGCGGGAGATGTCATCCCTGCCGATGGCGAGGTCATCGACGGGATTGCCAGTGTCGACGAGTCGGCGATCACGGGGGAGTCGGCGCCGGTGATCCGTGAGAGCGGCGGTGACCGGAGTGCGGTGACCGGTGGCACACGAGTCATCAGCGATCGCATCGTGATTCGGATCACGTCGGAGCCGGGGTCGACATTCGTCGACCGGCTGATTGCGCTGATCGAAGGCGCGACGCGACAGAAGACTCCGAATGAGATTGCGTTGAGTATTGTCCTCGCCGGTCTGACGATCGTTTTTCTCCTGGCGGTGGCTACATTGAAGTTCTTTGCCGATTACAGCGGCGTTGCCGCGCAACAGGATCTCTCGCAGATTGTCACAGTCCCTGTTCTCATCGCGCTCCTCGTTTGCCTTGCCCCAACCACTATCGGCGGTCTGCTCAGTGCCATCGGCATCGCCGGGATTGACCGTCTGGTTCGGTGCAATGTTCTGGCGAAAAGCGGCCGCGCCGTGGAAGCCGCGGGTGATATCGACGTGCTGCTCTTGGACAAGACCGGGACAATTACGCTTGGGAATCGGATGGCGACGCGGTTCAGCCCTGCCCCCATGTATATGGAGCAACATCTGGCAGAAGCGGCACAGCTCGCTTCCCTGGCGGATGAGACGCCTGAAGGACGATCGATTGTTGTTCTGGCCAAAGATAAGTACGGTTTGCGTGCGCAACGGCTGACACCGAGTCAGGCCCGATTCATTCCGTTCTCGGCCATGACACGCATGAGCGGGGTGGACATTCTGGAGAGCGACGGGGCGGTCTCGCTCAGTGTGCGCAAGGGTTCGATCGACGCGATCCGTGGCTACGTGGAGAGTATGGGAGGGACATTCCCGCCAGAGCTTGAACCGGAAGTTGCGGAGATCACCCGCTCGGGCGGAACCCCCCTGGCAGTAGCCGATGAGACATCCGTTCTGGGACTGATCCATCTTAAGGACGTTGTGAAGGGTGGAATCAAGGAACGCTTTGCCGAGTTGCGCAGAATGGGAATCCGGACGGTGATGATCACGGGCGACAATCCCATGACAGCGGCGGCGATTGCGGCGGAGGCCGGGGTTGATGACTTTCTCGCACAGGCAACTCCCGAAGCGAAATTGGAGCGTATCCGCGAGGAACAAAGGACCGGTCACCTTGTGGCGATGACCGGCGATGGGACAAATGACGCGCCGGCGCTCGCGCAGGCGGATGTTGGCGTGGCCATGAACACAGGCACCCAGGCAGCACGTGAAGCCGGCAATATGGTCGATCTCGACAGCAACCCGACGAAGCTGATTCAGATCGTTGAGATCGGGAAACAACTGCTGATGACACGCGGCTCGCTGACGACATTCAGCATTGCCAATGATGTGGCCAAGTA
>JAGVEK010000058.1 GCA_020058315.1 Candidatus Zixiibacteriota bacterium | reverse complement strand
GATGGCCCCCATGGTGATGAGAAACGGACACGGTATCGAGAGCGCCATCTGGTAGTAGTCGCCAATCATCGAGCCCATGTTCCCCATCCGGAAATACTTCGGGTACTGCCGCACGGAGAAGCATTGCATCGCCGTCTCGGCACCGCCCGCCTTGCGATACTTGATGAAGGAGTCGGCAACGGCGGAGGCAATTTCCGGATTCGACACTTGACTGCGAAGGGAGCGCGAACTGTCGTACTCGATGTGTCTCTCTTCAGGCTGGCCAAGCACCCGCTCGTGGTCAAAGAAGTCCGCGACAAAGTTCAGCAGGCTTTCCGGCCCCCAGTCCCAGCCCGGCATGTGGGCCGAGCGCAAGGTGGCGTGGGTACTCTCCTTGATCCGGATCGCCTCCTCCACATCGGCGGGACTCTCCGGATCCAGCGGTGTGCTGATGGCAATGAGGCAGCGGTAGTCGCGAAGCAGATAGACGTGATGCGAGAAGAGCGATTTGGCCACGCCCTTCAAATAGTGATCGATACGGCGCCGGCCAAGGACTCGATATATGTTCCGGTTGCGACGGGTCTCCCATTCCGATCCGGCGGGCTCCTCATCCACCGGGAGCATGTTGGCCTGCTCTCGCAGCGACGGCAGAATATGCGGGCTGGCATACAGCGAGATCTGGATGCCCGTACCCGGTGGACAGGACATGAACAGACTGGCCAGCACCCGTTCCATTTCTTCATTGGATCCGGTTTGCGGGACTGTCTCGATGCAAAAGCCCATGGAATGTGTGGGCCTGGCGCCGAATGCGCCCTGGTCGAGCACAAACATCCCCTCATCTGCCATCCACCCCAGGTAAGGCAGGATGCCGGTGAGTCTTGGCAGCGTGGCGATGCGATCCAGCAGGCTGCGCTGAACCGCATCGGCGGGCTCGAATCGCTCGCCATAGAAGACCGCTTTGAGGGCTTGCAGCACGCTCACTCGCGGTCCTCTGCCGGTGTGCCCGTACCGCCCGTGCCGCCCGGACCGATGGCCTGATTTCCCGGAAGGGAGGGCCCGCCCAACGGCCGGGACGGCTTTTGCGATGGGGTGAGCGGCTTTTGCAGGGCTTGTCCGCCAGGAGCGGCCTTGATGAACGTGGGCCGATAGCGGTCAACGATGTGTCGCTGACTGTGCTCGATCGCCCACCGGCCTGTGTTGGCGACGACGTAAATGTAGGACTGATCGTGCAGGTCGCCTTCGGTGTCCTCCCAGGGGGCGATCCAGACGCGCAAGACCCTGGCTTGCGTCCGAAGCGGGTCGCCGGATGACGCCACCTGACCGGTAATTGTGCCGTCAGGACTTTCTTTCGCCGGCGGCCGAACCGCCAGGTCGCCCTTCCCGTCCTTGCGCAGCCCCGGAAGATTGTTGGCAACCGCATTGGCATAAACCCCTGACAGTGAGGAACAGGTCACGCCATCGGGCGCCTTGCATGAAAACTTGCTCTCGCCATCCATTCCCGTCAGGGTTCCGGCACAGCCGCCCAGCGCCAGGGCGAGAACGGATGCGATCAGGCAGACCGAACGCATGATCAATCCCCCTTGAGTCTGGGAGTGACAGCGGCTTTTATCGGTGCCGCCTTGCCCGCCAGTCGACGCTCGATTTCAGCGGCTGAGGCCGCACCCGGTATCAGACTCCCGTCCTGCAGGATGAGCGTGGGTGTGCCATTGATGCCAAGACTGCCAGCCAACTGGTTGATGCGCTCGATCGGTGTGACGCACTTGGGGGCATCGGGCAGCTTGCCCGTGGTCATGAATTCCGACCACGCCTTGGCGCGGTTGGATGCGCACCAGATTCGTTCAGACTTCCCCTTGGCTTCTGGATGCAGACCGTCAAGCGGATACAAAAAGGTGTAGACCGTGACGTTGTCGAGTTTGACGAGTTCGCCTTCAAGCCCCTTGCAATACGGACAGTCCGGATCAGAGAACACCGCCAGCTTGCGGCTGCCATCCCCGCGTACGGTCTTGATCGCGTCCTGCAATGGCAACTGGGCAAAATCGATGCGATTGATGTCGCTCAGTCGCTGTGCGGTCAGATCCTTTTGCTCCTTCATGTCGAACAGGTGGCCGAAGACAAAGTAGCGCCCCGTCGGGTCCGTGAAGGCCACGCTTCTTCCCATGGTGACTTCATACAGGCCCGAGACCTCCGAGGGACGAACGGCGGTGATCCGGGTCGAGGGGTAAAGCTCTTTCAGGCGCGCTTCCATTTCAGCCTCGCCGGCGGGGCTGGCAGCACTGACCACGCTCGCCGCCGATACAAGAACCAGGACCATGACCAGGGGGACACGCATCGATTTAGGCATTTGTTGTTACTCCGAAGGATTCAGGGACTTTTTCATGATCTGGCGCCCTCGCTTCCAGAGTTCCGTGTAGGTGTCTTCATCGGCGCTCGCGGCCATGCCAAGCGTCACGCCCTTGGTCAGGACCACGTCGACAACCCGGCCGGCATCCACTTCGATGATCGGAAACATCTTCTCGGCGAGCGTGATGTAGTACTGGGAAAGCCGATCCAGTGCCTTGCCGACGCCGGTGCCGATGCCTGCCTGAATCTGTTTTCCGGATTCGATCGTCCCCACCGAGCCCAGGGCGCTGGTGCTGTAGCTGGTTGCGCTTTGCTGGAATCCCTGGCCGATGCCGGCGATGATTCCGGTCATCAATGCATTGGCCAGCACCTGTCCTTGCTTGCTGACCAGCCTCCCCCGCAATCCGGCTTTCCCGTCCTCGCCAACGACGTAGCCCTTGATCGTGGCGTCCACCACTTCGCCGTTATTGAGCACACAGGAGAGTGATTCAAGGCGCAGATACGCCCGTTCGGAACTGATGTCACCGTATCCGGAGCCGAGCATGAAACACTCCTTGACCCTGGCCCGGTAACGATTGGGAAGAAAGGCGTTGTCCTGCACCCGCAGCAGGATCGGCCACGGATTGTTTTGCGCCTGGCCTCCCGTGGGCGCATCCAGTCCACCCATCAGCGCCACCCGCATGAAGGAGCCCGAGGGGATGTAGGTCTTGCCCTGTTTTGCGTCGGCCGGCGCTTGCGG
>JAGVEK010000010.1 GCA_020058315.1 Candidatus Zixiibacteriota bacterium | reverse complement strand
GGATCCAGTTCCGCATTCATCCAAGGGTCTTTGCGGCGCTCGGTGCAGATCTCGTAACCAACGATATCGTGGCCGTCATCGAACTAGTCAAGAACTCCTACGACGCCTTCGCAACTAGGGTGGATGTCGTCTTTGGATCCGACTCGAAGGGTCCGTACATCGATATCGTCGACAATGGAAGTGGCATGAATAGGGAGACTCTAGAGGACGCCTGGTGCGTTGTGGCGACCCCTTTTCGCAAGACTCATCCGGTCAGCAGCAAGGCCAAGATGACACGGCGCGTTGCAGGGGAGAAGGGCCTAGGCAGGCTCTCCGCAGCCCGCCTGGGGCGCCAGTTTGAAATGCTCACCAAGGCCGCCAACGAGCCTTCCTGGCTTGTCACCGTTGATTGGGTGGACCTATCGAACGAGCAGGCCCTCGCGGCCTGCTTTGCGGACTGTCGGCAATATCCAGGGGAGACGCCCTTCCCGGACACGGGTACCCGCGTTCGCATCCGAGGCCTGACTTCGGACTGGGACCAGGAACAGATACTGGATCTTCGCGAAAATCTCGGTCGGCTCCTTTCCCCGTTCTCTGGAATCGAGGATTTCAGCATCTTCCTCACCTCGCCCGCCTCGAATCCGACGGACACGCGCTTGAGAATAAGCGCTCCAGAGTTTCTCAATAAGCCTCCCTACGCGATTCGAGGCCACGTGACTCCGGACGGAACCCTGCACGCAAGATATGAACACAACCCCCTCACGCGTGGCAAGCGGCGGCAGGAGTCCATTACACGGAAATGGTCCGACATCATCGAGGGGTCGGAGCTTGCCACGCGACTCAAGTCCGATGGCCCTCACTGTGGCCCGTTCGACTTTGAGATCCGCGCTTGGGATCTCGGCCAGGATGACACGAAAGAGATCGCGGAGCAGTTCGAAGTTGCGAAAGGGCACATACGGAAGGCCATTCGCTCCCACAAAGGCATCGCTGTCTACCGCGACAACATCCTGGTGTTACCCAAATCGGACGACACCCGAGATTGGCTTGGCCTCGACCTGCGTCGCGTCAGCAGAGTCGGCACTCGCCTCAGCACAAGTCAAGTTGTGGGCTACGTCTCCATAGGCGCCGAAGCCAATGGGAGCATCGAGGACACAAGCGATCGGGAGGGATTAACGCTCAATGCCCCCGTATTGGCTTTTCAGGAGCTGCTCAAGGCCATAGTCTACACGCTAGAACTCGAGCGGGACATCGATCGCCTGAAGCCGAGTCAGGAACCGCGTCTTCAGGCACTTCTCGAGGGAGTGTCTGCGTCGGATCTGGTCGAGGAGATGACTGGGCTAGCCGAAGATGGAGCTGCCAGTGAAGATGCAGTACACCGGGTCCAGGCCTTTAGTGCGCGGCTTGACGTCGTTCGCAAGACACTAGCAAGTCGCTTTGTCTACTATAGTCGCCTCGCCACGGTTGGGACCATTGCACAAATGCTGGTCCACGAGATTCGCAATCGGACGACTGCGATAGGTCGCTTCCTTCGTCGAAGCCACGACCGTCGGGCCAACCCACAGGGACCGGACTTTGAACGGGAGCTCCACCTAGCAGAGGCTGCAGTGCAGGCCCTAGAGCAACTCGCGGACACCTTCTCCCCACTCGCCAGCCGTAACTTCAGGCGAGGTCGAAGACACTCTGTCATCGAGGAAAGCCTCGACAGATGTATTTCGCTTCTTGGCGGGGATTCAAAGCACTTTGGGATCAGTCTCACAAGACCCAAGCCAGGTGCTACTACGGTTGCACTTGACCCCGGAGAGTTGGACACGATCATTCTCAATTTGTTGCTCAACGCTGTCTATTGGATTTCCCAATCACAGCGGTCGCCGAGTCTGGAGATAGGTCTTCGTCGCGTCAGAGGCGCCGGTACCGTGCATTTGAGTATCAGCGATTCTGGACCGGGTGTGAGAGACGATGATGCGGAAAGGATCTTCCTCCCAGGCTTTACCCGCCGACCCACGGGTATCGGTATGGGCTTGACCGTCGCCGCCGAACTCGTGTCGGAGCATGGTGGCACGCTGTCGCTCAGCCAACCCGGTCAGCTTGGTGGTGCGACGTTCGTGGTTGAGTTGCCACTTCGCGTTTCTCCTTGAGGCCGCGTGATGCCTACTCTCCGAATCCTCCTGGTCGACGACGAGCCCGACAGCGTCGCATCATTGGTTGCGGAACTCTCAGCATCGTTGGGGGGTTGCGAGTGCAAGATCGTGACGTTTTCCAACGCGACACAGCAAATCGAGGAGTTTGACCCCCATTTGGTCGTGCTCGATTGGCTCCAAGGTATCGGGGCAGACGCTGCGACAGACGGCGAGACGATTCGAGACTACATTTGGAAATATAAGTTTTGTCCGCTTTTGGTCTACACCGCCGCGCCGGAGAGCCTCATAAGAGGTCGAGATACTGATGACCCATTCTTCAGTGTGATTCAAAAAGGAGCGAATAGCGAGCAGGCGGTGCTGGCTCGGGTGCATGAATTCAAGCCCCACATCGCGGCGTTGGAAGACGCCACGAAGGAGATTCGCGTCACAATGACAGGCGCGTTGCGTGAGATCGCGCCGGCTGTTTTTGGCCGCATCGCCGATAGCGCTGGACGTCCAGACGTG
>JAGVEK010000122.1 GCA_020058315.1 Candidatus Zixiibacteriota bacterium | reverse complement strand
CTGTCGATCCGTGAGCGGTGGATGAAAGCCCACGGCTATGCGTGATCGCCCTTCAGGCGGGATCGTCTGCCCCGCGAGGAGGAACCGCCCGGTGCGGACCCGCATGCCGGGTGGTGTGGGGGGCGGGGGCTAGAGGCCCCCGCCTACCCGATTATGGCTTAGTATCTCAACTTCAGCCACTTGGTCACTTGGAACCGCCTAACGCAGGGAACATTGCGAACCTCGTTCATCAATTCCCAGTAGCATTCCTTCGCGAAGGCAGACGTCAAACCAACGGGATAGGTATATCGGCACTTCGGTGGATCGCCGGCTTCCCACACGATGCTCCGTTGGAATTGCGGCTGCATGTACTCGTAAATTCCCCATCGGATGTTGTTGAGGAATTCGGAAACCGTGCTGCTGTGGTAATTCAGAATGTCGGTGTGGAACCGCTCGTAGAAGTCAGATAACGCGAGCAGCGAGTCCTCGGGAGTCTTGGGATTGCCAGTGGCGGCTAGAGCTTTTTGCAGCTCCTCGGCCACTCCGATGGCCCTTAGAAAGTTGTGCTTCGAGATGTCTCCGCACATCTTCAGAAAGCTCACCCGCGAGATCTTGAGCGTCGTCTGCGTGTCAATTGCGGGCAACCAGACGTCGACCTCGACCTCCCGCTCAAGCCAGTCAACGAACTGATCTGTCGCATCACGGAGCTGAAGCACGCAATCGTTCACCTCGAAGCTGGGATGCTTCGCGATGTGCCTTAGCGCGCCAAGATAGGAGGTCCGCTTTGTCGGGGCTCGCTTGTCCGTGCAGGACAGAAAGTCGACGAGGATGATGTTGAAGAAGCGCTGATCCGTCACGGTTTTGAATCGGACCTCTGAGTCGGGATCACTCCCGTTCAGAGACAGCATCTCGAAGTTCACCATCGAGTCGATTAGCTCGTGGATAGCCTTCAAGAGGACGACTTCCTGTTCGATGTCACTGAATCCCATGTCACTCAGCCCTGTAGCCATAACGCCCGCGCTGAGCGGCGGCGCAAAGCGCCGTCCGCTCCAGCGCGATGTTAGGCAGCCGCACTCCGAGACTTCGAACCCCCTCATCCAGCGACTGCTTTGAATTCGTCGAGCGTTCCCGTCACCCGCACGAATTTCCTGCACGTCTTGCACTCTTTAGCAAAGGACACCCTGCGGCTCGGTGAGATCCAACACTGCGATTGGCTTCCGCAATGCGGGCACGTGAATTCCGCATTCTCGACGCCGAGATCGACGAGGTTTTGGCTCTCGGGAGAACCAGTGAACTGGATATGCGCGTGGCACTTGGAACAGCTTATGAGACACGATACTTCACGGTTCCCGTAAAGATCGATCGTGATTTCGGCACCGCAGTGCGGGCACGGATTCGTAACCTTTGCCGCCACCGCCCGATCCGACAGCTTTACGCTGCCGTCGGATTGTCGAAATACAGCGAGGCGTGTATTGCAGTTTGGACAGATCGGCCATCCGCTGTCCCCAGGAGCCGATCCAACTCGAGCCGTCATCCTCGTATCGCATTTGGGGCACGCAACCTCCTCCGGCAGTTTGATCGGTAGCGGTGCGCGTGCGGCCAACTGAGCAAGCTCCGTCGCTTGTTTCTTCTCAAGGCTCGCGCGTTCCTCGACGGATGCGCTTCCGGCGATAGCCCTCTTGTATTTCTCCACAACTTCGTCAGTTTCGCCCTGCAGGCGATCCTGCAGTTGAAAGAGTTCCCGAAGCAAGTCTTGCCAGGCCCATTTGGCGCCATCGATGTCCATAATCCACGCGTGAAGCGTCGGTCCGGGAATGTTCTCCGAGCCGAGATGCTGCGAAACTTTCACCTGAAGAGAGTCTAGGTTCCGCCATGCTTGGAGCCCGTACCGAAGCAGCTCGTCTCTCTCCTGGTTCTTCGCATAATGGCGCGTGGCGTAAATGCTCACGAGCGTTGTGATGATCGCAATGCTCAGGTTGAAGAACACCTGTGCGGTGGGATTCGACCCCAGGACGAACGGAGCGAACCCGAAGAGCGCCAGGATCAGGACACCCAACGCAATCACGTACCACGGAAGGGATCGTTTCGTCGCCATTAGGACCCTCGATCAAGGAGTCAGTTGCGTTCGTGGCCTGACGGCCCTCCTCGTGCGCATCCTATCCCGCAACGCCACTTCGGAATATCGCTTCCTCCGGGTTCGTCAACGCGGACACGATGTTCTCGGCGACCTTGTTGACGAGTTTCGCTCCCCAGAATGGATCGTTGACGTCGTAGTAGATCACTCGAATGTGCCGCACGTCGAACGGGACGTCTTCCTCGTTGGATGAGACCAGCACAACCGGCTTCTTCAGGGCGTGAGCTATGCCCAGCTCGTAGAAGACGTTGGGATTCCGTGACGTCATCTCAGCCACCAGCACTTTGGCCGCGTTTATGCCCGTCCACACTTGATCCATGATCTTCCCGGTCGCGAAGATATCGGCGTCAGCGCGGACGCCACGGAGCCCTGCCTTCCGAATCGCAGGCTCGTAGATGAGGGCGTAGTGGTTGCCGAGAGGTGCGCTGAACGGCATGAGCACGAAGCAGCTGTCGGCTGCCGATGCCTTCACCGTCTTCGTCACCTTCTGTAGCGCTTCGGTCGATTCGACCACCCCGGACAGCTGCTGTGACACGTCCAACACGCGAACCTTGCCCGACGCCTGCTCGTCGACGAGTTGAGCAGATCTCAGAGACTCCAAGAAAATCGCCTTGAACTCAGCAAGGTCGGCTGACGGCACGGCGAATGTGTCGGTGAGGGCGTTGTCCAGGAATTGCGGGTCCGGGAGGTTCTCGCCGCGATAATGCTTGTACACGTCGCCAAGTACCGGCGCGCCGAGTACGGCCTCACGTAAGCCGTCAATGGCATCGGACGGGTTCTGAGGCCGGAGGATCTTCTTGGCCCGCTCCGTGAGCTGCAAGTGGCCCGAAGACGGGCGATCCAGGAACCCGTACTTAGCGCCGGAGCTAATCTCCGTGTTCAACGGTCCGCTTGGTTTCAGCCCGAGGAAGCGAGCGGCGTCTGCGTCAGTGCACTCCTTCCCCGCGTGCTGCTCTAGGATTGCGCGTGGCACGCGCAGGGCTTTCTCCACCGAATGACGGGGGTACTTGGGTGCCGCTCGACCCTTTGGTTTGCCAGTACTCCCAGCCTTCTTTGCTGCCACAGGTGTCCTCCTGTTCAATCGACTCTCGGTCGGGTTCGGGGCTGTCTAACAATACATTGGCGGGGCGGTCTTGATCCCCGGCATTTGCCGGCACGGACGTTGCTTGGGTTACCGCAGGCGCTCCGCGCCGGCCGGGATCGAGCGCTGCCCCAAAGTGCTTCTGTCCCATAACGAAGCACCGCCAGGGTGACCAGGTCAAGCGGAAAATAACGAGGTACTCGGGTTGATCCAACTGGGCACTTACCCGGAACACGCGCCGGCGGGATATTTGGGTAACGGAATTGACCAGTTATACGGGCATCCGTGTCGGTCCTCGAGCCGCATCCGCGGGTCTTCCGCCTGGCTTCCTGGCCGGGCACCAGGCAGCCGCTGCAGGGTAAGTCATTGGTGGGAATGAAGATGTCCCACTACGAGCCAGTGGAGCTGGAGGGCCTTCGGGAGTGGCTGCGGGCGTGCCGCCTGGCGCCGGATTTCCGGGTGCCCTACTACGCACGGTGGGTGCAGCGATTCCTGCGCCTGCGGGCGTCTCGCCCCCGGGAAACCTGGCGCGACACCCTGACGGTCTTTCTCGATTGAGCATGGCGTTGTACAGGATCTTGGCCCACAGGTCCGCGTCGATGCGGTGGGACACCCGTGCCGGCAGGTCGCCGGCGGCCAGGGCAGCGCACAGGTCGGCCACCCGGTCCGAGCGCCCCTCCAGGAAGCTGCCCG
>JAGVEK010000451.1 GCA_020058315.1 Candidatus Zixiibacteriota bacterium | reverse complement strand
CGGATATCGGCAGGCCGGACATCCGCCAGTGGCGGATCCGGCCTTTTGCATCAGGCCCTACAGCATGTATGTGTGACTATTCTCGGGAACCCGTGCCGTCGTCCATTGCAGTACACGACGTAACCCGTCCTCGATCGTGACCTCCGCCTTCCATCCCAGCAGACGCTCGGTCTCCGAAGGATCGCACAGGAGCCGGTCGACCTCCGAGGCCGCGGGACGGATACGCCGGTCTTCCGTCTCGACTTGAAGCCGTTTGCCGAGCAGATCGCCCACTTTGATCACCACATCGCGGATCGAAGTCTCCACACCTGAACCAAGCTGCAATTCGATACCCGGCGGCAGGTCCGGGGCGGTCGCGGCGGCGACAAATCCCTCGGCTGTGTCCGCCACATACAGAAAATCACGTGTCGGGTGGACGGAACCGAGCCGAATCACATCGCCGGTGAGCGCCTGCGCGATGATCGTCGGAATCACCGCCCGTGGCGACTGACGCGGACCGTAGGTATTGAAGGGGCGGACAATCACCACCGGCAGGTCGAACGACCGCGCATACGATTCAGCCAGCGCATCGGCGGCTATCTTCGAAGCCGCATACGGCGACTGACCGCGGCGCGGATGTGACAGTGTGATTGGAACAAACTGCGCGGTCCCGTAGACCTCAGACGTTGATGTCTGGATCAAGCGCCTGACCTTCGCATCACGGCAGGCGTTCAGCACATGCAGGGATCCGATAACGTTGGTCTGGACATAATCAGTCGGATTCTGGTATGAAAACGGGATGGCGATCAGTGCACCAAGATGGAAGACAATCTCCCGTCCGGATACAGCCGCACGAACCGCCTCGGGATCTTTCAAGTCCCCACGGACGACCTCGATTTTGGCAAACATCTCGGCCGGCAACTCAGCGAGGTGTCCCAGACGATTCTGCGAATCGTATCGCAGAAACGCCCGCACGCGAGCGCCGCATTCAATCAGACGCTCCACCAGGTGCGAACCGATAAACCCTGCCGCTCCTGTCACCAGAACTGGGATGCCATCGAGTGATCGCATACTTATTCCATCGGTCGATTCAGCTTGCGGGCACAGATCACACGAGGGCCTCGTCCCGGTGGCTATGATACGGAGACCGCTCTTGCGCCCAACAGATAGACGATCAGTGTCCCCACGATCATCCCAACCAGATATCCATACGGCAATCCAACAGCCATCATGGCCACAAGAAGCGCCACAAAAAGGCTGGTCTTGGAATCGGCGATCTTCTTGATGAACGACATCAGTGTCAGTCCTTCGAATAGCAACACAACTCCCAAGATCGGCAAGGGGAAGATCTTGAGAATCTCATCAAAACATCCGCTGAAAAACAGCCCGATCACCAGATACATGCTCCCGTAGATGACCACCGAGCCGCCGGTTCTCGCGCCGAATGCATAATGACCAGCCAGACCGCCCGCGCCATGGCAGCAGGGGATTCCGCTGAACCACGGCGCAATAAGATTCATGAGTGAGTAGGTCAGCCCGATTTTCCTGACACTCACCGGAGTTTCCGGAAAAAGATCCTGAACAGTCTTCTGGGTGGCCACCACCGAGTTCGAGATCGACAAAGCCAGCTGCGGAAGCGCCAGAACGAGAAAACCCTGCCAGATGTCGGACATCTGCGGGTCCCACAAGCGGAGATGCGCGAAGCCGGCCCCAGCAATCAGCCGGCCGAAGTCCAGTCTGAAGCCGGCGGCGTAGAGTACGCCAATGGCGATGACGAACAACGCCGGTGGATACTTTCGGTTGCTCAGAAGCAACAGTGTGATGACAAAGCCAATCGCCGCAAGTGTCCAGCCCGGAATTCCCTCGGACGGGACATATTTCCCGAGTGCGAGCATGCAGAGCGACACGCCGAGGCCGAATTGCACACCGCGTACCACACTCTCCGGAACGATCTTCGCCACCCACTTCAACAGTCCCGTGACGCTCAGGAACAGCATGACCACACCAATTGCCAGCCCCGCGCCATAGAGCAGATTCCCGCTCAGCTTCTGCGAGATCATCAGGACCGCCATGACTTTCAACGGCTGCACCGGCATCGGCAGGCCGTAGAGCACACCCCCGGTCAGAATCTGCAGGACGCCAAACATGATGAAAACACTCGCGCTATCAAGACCGCAGGAAAGAATCATTCCCGCGATCAATGGCAGGTCGGTGCCGATATCTCCGAACGCACCGGAGAATTCATTGCGATCGAAGCGAATGGGATTCCTCGGCATGGCGTGTTCACGGAGACAGGCAATCTCACTTGTCACCGGATGAATCGGCCGACCAGCGCGGCCGGAACAACCGCAAGCGTTCCATGCGCTGCCTCAAGAGCGACCGATACAAGCAGACCATCCCCCACGCGATCGCGCCGCCGATGATCCATCCTCCCAGCATGTCCGATGGGTAGTGAAGACCGAGGTAGACACGCGAGTATGAGAGGATCACCGAGAACGCAATCAGCGGCCACAACCAGCGCCTGTACAGCAGACCAAAGAAAATGGCCGCGGCCATACTGGTCGTGGCATGTCCCGACGGGAACGAGAGGGTATTGCCGCAGCCGGTGATCGCACGCACACCCTCCACCACGTGGCAGGGACGAACTCGACCGATCCAAGGCTTCAGGACGCTCGACGCCAACTGGTCAGTGAGCGTGACGGTAATCAGTGCCAGCAGCACAACGCCGCGTCCCTTGCCTCCACCGAAAATGGCAAGAGCGACCAGGCCCAAGGCCAGGGGAACACGGTAGTAACGCAGATTTGTGACGATCGGCATCAGCCAATCAAGAAAACTGCTGGCGACACCCGCATTGAGCTGTAGAAAAAGCCACGTGTCGATTCGAATCAGGCCATCCATGCTATCTCGTCATCATCGTATGGGTCGCACTGAGTTGGTCTGCATGCCGGTCGCGTGCCATCTCGCGGACAAGGGGCTTTCAGCCCCTTGTATCCCACGCGCTGAGTCAAACGTCATCACCGAGGGTGAGAACGAGTGCCGCACCCGCAGGGGCTTATTGCATACGCCCCTCTCATCGCGGATATCTGGTATCAATCTCCTTGAGCGGTCCTCACACAATCACCCGCTCTCCCATCGTCAGATCAATCCCCGTTCGCGCCAGCTCATGCAGCCGTTTCTCCAAGTCAGTGACCCGCGATGCGGGGACACGGGCCGTCCCATGACCACGGGCATCATACGTCCCCGCCGTAAGATGCAGCCCGAATTCATCCAATGCACGGAAAAGCAGACCAGTACGCTCATGATCAAAATCGATGGTCACAACTTGCGCCACCGTGCGCGTCACAAGCGTCGCCTCGCCAATCGCCGTCGCGGCCGCATCCGCGTATGCCCGCGCCAGCCCACCGGTGCCAAGCTTGGTCCCCCCGAAGTAGCGGGTCACCACGCACACAGTATTCTCCAGCCCGGCATGACGCACTGCGTCGGCGATCGGTCTGCCGGCCGTACCCGACGGTTCGCCTGCGTCGGAAAATCGTTCAATCAGTGAATCAGGACGTCCCACCCGATACGCCCAGCAGTGGTGGGTCGCGTCGGGATAGCGGCGGTGACGCTCATTGAGCACAGCCTGAGCCGTCGTCTCTGTCGGCGCCGGCGCCAGCCACGCCACGAATTTTGATCCAGAAACGAGGATCGAGCCGCCGCATGGTTGGGCAACGGCACGAAAAGTATCCGAGGGATGGTCAGAATCAGGTGTCATGGTCGCACCAGCCGATCTGTCGAAATAGACCGTCAACCTGACAGCGAAGTCAACGGTGCGTTTTCTAGTTGCGAAGAAGACCGGGCCTGATTTCCCTGAAGGCGGAGGAACAGATGTTTATCGGGCATTTCGGAGTGGCTTTGGCGGCGAAGAAGATCGTGCCCAGCGCCCGGCTGGGAACCCTTCTTCTCGCGGCCCAGTTTCTGGATTTTCTCTGGCCCATCCTGCTGTTGCTGGGCTTGGAGAAAGTGGTGATCGTGCCGGGAATCACGGCAGTGACCCCGCTCGATTTCACCTCGTACCCGATCAGCCACAGTCTGCTCGCGGTCGTCGGCTGGTCGGTCGCATTCGGCCTGGCGTACTACATGTGGCATCGATCCCGCAGAGGTCCCGTCGTCATGGGGGTTCTGGTGCTCAGCCACTGGGTGCTGGATTTGATCGTTCATCGCCCTGATCTGCCAATCATGCCGAACAATCCGGCACGCTACGGGCTGGGGCTCTGGAATTCCATCCCCGGAACCATTGCGGTGGAAGCATCGATCTTCCTGATCGGAATCGCCCTCTATCTGAGTGCAACCCGAACCCGCGATCGGACCGGGAACTGGGCTTTGTGGGGGTTTATTCTATTTCTGAGCATCATTTACGCAGCGAATCTCGTCGGGTCTCCGCCTCCGGACCCCAGGATGATCGCATGGGTTACTCTGGCGATGTGGCTGTTCATCCCCTGGGCCTACTGGATCGACCGGCATCGGCGGGTGATGGGAGAGTCAGCGCGGTAATCGGGCTGCGGGAGTTGTCCGAGACTCCTGAAAGAGGATCCCCCTCGCATACATCGTTCCCACGAGTTTAGCCCTTTACGCGGATGCATCCGGAGGCTACTCTCTGTTTGGAGGCGTCACGCGACGGGTGGAGCCCCCGCCTGATTCATCCAAGGAGAAGTCCCATGCCCGCTTACAACGCCATCATCAACGCTCTCGAACTCAACCCGTCGATCATCGCCGATCTGGCCGAAGAGTTCCCGCCTGACCGCCGCAATGTTCGTCTCGTGCCGGAAAAATGGTCGGCACTCGAGCACCTCGCGCATCTGGCACGTGTGGGACCGGTCATGAATGCGCGGTTGAAGCAGCTCATTGAACAGCCGGGGAAGCCGGTGGTTCCCTACGATCCGCAGCGGGATTCCCCCGGTCTCCTTCTGGACGCCCACTGGGATGAATCGCTGAGCAAGTACCAGTGGGAACGTGCCGCGCTGGTGGGCGTCTTGCGTGAAATGAGCAAGCAGATCTGGGAACGTGAGGTCGAACACCCGGAGTACCGCACTTACTCGATCCGAATTATGGCGCGCCACCTCGCCCTCCACGATCTCTCGCACGGCTCCCGCATCGAGGAGTTGCTTCTGGCCGCGACGCGCACGTGAGTCGCAGGCGCTTCCACGATATAGACACGAAGAACCATCCGGCGGAATGGCGGGTCTGAGACCCGCCCTGCAAAGCGACTATCGATGAATCAGTCGAAACCAGTCGTCAGGGCGCGCTGGTCGTCGATCTCTGCGCCGCACGCACGACACGAAGCAGCCAGATAAGCGTGGCAATTCCCAGCACGAGCACAATGGCGAACATCGCAAACGCGCCCCACTGCGCACGAACCGTCATATCGGAAGGATTGTAGTCTCCCGACAGCATGAGCAGCCGGTACGACTCTCGCTGAATCACAAGCCCGGTCAGAGCTGCCAGGGCCGCGAGCGATGCGGGCCAGCGGGCCAGGCCGACCCGGCCAAGAAACCCGAGTACCCCCGCGACAAGCGACAATACGCCCCCGGTCAGAAGCATGACCCACGCGCTCACTCCCCAGTCTCCGATAGCAAACTGCGATGTCGATGCCCATGCCAGTGACAGAATGCCTCCCAAGAGCAGCGCGATCGATGCTCCCCTTGGTGTCTTGCGATCACTGCGCCACGCGTGTCCCAGCCACAGCACCCAGGCACCCGAAGCGATCGCGGTTCCGCCACCGTAACCCATCAACCGTCGCCCGACCTGCGAGTGGGGGACCATTTGCGCCCACGCGGTATAAGACAGCGATTGCAGGTGATTCCAAGCGTAGGTGAATCCGATCGCGATTACGCAGAGAATGGTCAGGAGAACAAATGCTTTGCCGGATGCAGACGGTCCGCCGGTCTTCTCCCATCGCCATCGCCACAGATACAACGAATAGAACCCGACCATCAGATATCCGATGATCGCCAGCCACGGGAAACCGATCGTAATCGACGACGAATAGAAGTACTTGCCGAACAGAACCTGCACGAACAGGAGTGGCGCCACACCGGCAGTGATCGTGGTCGAGAAGGCCAGCACTCCCGCACGATGCAGTGGTTCTATCGCGTAGGAATTTCGCTTGCCCCACTCAGCCCCGACACGCGCCCACAACGCTGCCACCAGCAGGCCGAGAAAGAGCATGTGGACCACAAAGGTGAGACCGAAGAGCGCCAGGACAAGCGCGGGCGGAGCAGGCAGGGCCATGAGATCCGGTGCATTCATCACTGTCCCCCTCTCGGCGTAGCGGGTCGGCCGTCATCGGTCCACTGTCCCGAACGGAGACTGGCCAAATAGGCGACCAGATCGTTCAGATCTTCTTCGTTCCCCGCAAATGGAGGCATGAATCCTTTAAGACGATTCAACTGCCGGGTGTTGTTCCGGATCATGTCGGTGTCCCATGTGTTGATCAGGGGACGGATCGCATTGTAGCCGTCAACCGCATGGCAGCGCTGGCACTCCACCCGGTAGATCAACCGTCCTCGCTCTTCAGCCGTCACCGACAGCGGGTCAGTCTCCC
Organism: Candidatus Zixiibacteriota bacterium; assembly: GCA_020058315.1. GTDB lineage: Bacteria > Zixibacteria > MSB-5A5 > WJJR01 > WJJR01 > JACRMA01. Next base: position 891 of record JAGVEK010000451.1, on the reverse strand, counting down.
GGGCGATGACAGGTTTGGCCGCGAAGAAGCCGGATTGGTTGATGCGCGTCACTTCCGCGGCGGTCAATCCGTTGGCATACATGTAGTCGTAGACAATGAACGGTTTTCGGATCCCTTCCCGCACGTACTCCATCGACGCAGTGGCCAGGAACGCAATCGCCGCCAAGAGGAGCGCTGTTTCAAGGTTGATATAACGGCGATTCTTAATCAGCCCGAAGTAGGCATACAACCCAACAAGCGTTGAAGTCATGATCCCGAATCCAAAGAACATGGTCATCGCCACCGCGCCGCCGAGCACCAATTGGCTCGCCTTGTGCGGCGCGACCGCGAAGTACCAAATCGACAAAGGGATCATGACCGCCAGCGGCACCAGGAAAACCGAACCGGCAGTGATCACGTGCCGGCGTTGCTCACGATCCAGCGAGCGATCAAGATTGGCCACGATGGCAACGAAAATCCCGGCGAGAGCAAGCGCCCAGACAGTCCGCAAGAACAGCGACGGCCAGAAGGTCGGGTTGATCCAGGCATCCCAGAAAGACCCGGTTGTAATCCAGGCACCGGGGGTCAGCATGAAAGTCAGGATCCCGTTGATGACGAACAGCGAAAGCCAGGCGGAGACGGCGTAGACAATGCCCACTCTGACATGCGTTTTCGGAGACATCTTGTCCCAGTAGAAGTAGTAGACATACCCCGATGTAATCTCGACCGCGAAGAAGACCCACTCAGTCGCCCATGCCCAAACAAACTGCCGGATGAGAAGCGAGATCGCCTCGGGCGAGGCAATCGCGATCACAAACCAGATCCCCACACCGGTGACCGCGCCTGCGACAAAAGAAAAGAGGATCAGAAAACGCGCATAGCGCCGGATGAATCCCTGCATGATCTGGTCAT
>JAGVEK010000202.1 GCA_020058315.1 Candidatus Zixiibacteriota bacterium | reverse complement strand
CCGTGTCCGTCATCTTCAATCACGAACCGCACGCGATTTTCATGCTGACCCAGTCGCACACGAATCGTCCCGCCCGATAGGGTCGCGGCAATGGCGTTTGAGAACAGGTTCCAGATCGCCTTGCGCAACTCGTCGGCGACGCCGTGGACGGCCACACCCTCCGAGATCTTCTCCTCGATTCTGATCCCTCCACGCTCGGCCGACAATCCGGCCATCGACATGACAGAGGCAACGAGTTGAGAGAAGCCGACACGCGCTTTGGGGTGGCTCGATGACCGGGCAAGACTGAGGAAATCTTCCACGATTGAATTGAGCCGCTGGGTCTCCTCGAGCACGGTCGTTGCCAGCGTGATTGCTTCGTCATCGGTCAGTTCGAGCCGCAGACGCTGAGCGGCCATGGCGATGGCGTTAAGCGGATTGCGGATCTCGTGCGCGACGCCGGCGGCAAGATCGCCCATTTCGCTTAAGCGCCTGGCCCGCTGCATGTGCTCGGTCATCTCCCGAGTCCGGGTTTCATCCCGGACCACGGTCACTGCACCTTCGGGCTGCCCATTCTTTGTGGAAATCGGTGTTGTCGAATAGACAAGGTACCGTGGTCCGCCTTCGGCATCGAGGACATGTTCCTGCTCGTGGATCGCCTCGCCCCCTGCCGCGACACTCGGGAGGCTGTAGTCGTCCGCTCCCAGAACCCCGCTCAGAGTCATCTCACCATCTGAACCCATCCGGCGCCCGAAGATCGCTTCCGCCGCGCGGTTGAAGATGGTGAGCCGGCCACGGCGGTCGGCGGCGATGACCGCCTGATCCATGGAATCAAGTATGCGGCGTGTCAATGTCTCGACTCGCTGATATGACCGGTCGAGGTCGCTGTATGAACGACGCACAACCACAAACGCGAGGGCAACCACAGTCAGAAGGAAAAAGAGAAAAGCCGAAATCCCCAGTTGGAACACCAGGCGGCGCCGGGCTGTCTCCACGCCGGCCAGACTGATACCGGCACGCAGCATACCTGAAGGCAAATCAGCAGAAAGAAAGGGGCGCACAACTTCGAGCGCCGGCTGATCCTCGAAGACGATTTCGCGTGTGGCCGCGGCCGTGTCGTCCAGCGCATTCACGAGGAACGAATCAGCGGCCAGCCGGAGGACCGGTGGCAGCTGACGGGACGCAAAGACGATTCCATCCGGGGATTGGAGCATCAGGTAGGCGATGTCCGAACGCCGTCCGATGTCCTGAATCAAGGTTCCGATCCCGCTCCAGGAAGGCTTGCTCTCAGACAGGGGCAGACGCTCCCAGGCGATGACGGCTCCCGTGGGAGTGGGAGTCCCGGCACCAGTCCATTCGCTGCCCGTCGTGGTGTCCATCAGACGAAACGGTGTAAGAGTAAATACCTCGGCCTCCCATGACTCTTCAAAAGAAGACGTCTGCTCCTCCAGCACCGATTGCAGGTCATCGGGATAGGACACCGGCGGCCGCCCCCGCTCCCAGAGGGTGATACCGTCTGCCTCGCTGATTTCGTAGAGATGGGCAAGATCTTGGGGAGTCTGTGTCCCCGGATGGGCGATCGCCCCGGCCAGGCGGGCTCGTGCTGACAGGTTGTCCCATGCGAGCCGGTCGGTAAGAGCACTGGCGGCCATGGAATACTGCGCGGCGAGAGAGAACGACTCGAGCAAGGCAACGCCATTCCGCCGGGTTTCATCGATCAGCGCTCGCCGGATATTGTGAATACCCCAGAAGGCGTAGAGGAGAAAGACAATGGCGAGAATCGCTGTGGTCACGGCGATCGTCACGACGACGCGTCCCAGACGCGGACGGTCCACTTCCGGCGTCCAGAGTCGGTGTTCGTTGCGGGCCGTGTCAGTCATCCACTTGAACCGTTTGGGCATTCGGCGACACGGCCAATCAAGGGCCTGAGTCAGAGGGCGTCAATTCGAAATGCCTCTTAGCGAGCGTATGTAATTGATTCTCCCGTGCCGTCCTGCTGAATTGAGTCCGGGATCGGGGGCGCAACAAAGACACCCAGAGTGCCGATATCCTTGTCATGGGCCCACACTGGCCCCTGGGCCACGCAAGACCGCTCGACCGCTGAAGGGATCACCAATTGATTTCACTCAAACCGACGTCACCAATGGATCCCGAACTGCCGGACAGTAGCACCGATGGCAACGCCACCGCGTGGCTTTTCGCGGTTTCCGTGTTTGTGGTCTCATTGGGTTTCTTTGTGACTACGTTATCCCACACTGTTTTCTGGTGGGATTCTGGTGAACTGGCGGCGAATGCCAAGGTGCTGGGCATCGCGCATCGTCCGGGCTTTCCGCTCTACATCATCCTCGGGCGGGTTTTCGGGATGTTCCCGTTCGGGGAGTACTTCTACCGGATCAACTTCCTGTCGGCGCTGAGCGCGGCGGCAACGCTCGGAATCGCGGCATTTGTCTGGTGGAAGATGCTGTTTGTCCGGCTCAAGCCGGCATCTCTCCTTGAAGGGCTGGTCCCGCTCACCTTGGCCCTGGTGGCTGTGGGTGGGACATACACTTTCTGGATCCAGGCAGTACGCACAGAGGTCTACGCGGCGAACATTCTGGCGATCACGCTCCTGTGGGCGTGCGCATGGCAGATCTACGACGCCCGCGATCGGAGCAGAACTGACGGAGTTCGCTGGCTTTGGGCCGGAGCGTTCATCGGCGGTCTTGGAATGTGTTTGCATCATGCGACATTCGCCTCGGTGCTCCCCGCTTTCTTCTTGTTCTTCCTGGCAGCAGGCTGGGGGCGGCGATGGGGGCTGAAAGCATGGGGAGGGGCAGCCGCTCTCTTTGTGCTGGGTCTGACCGTGTATCTTTACCTGCCGATCCGCGCGCAGCAGGATCCGCCCCTGAACTGGGGGTGGACAAGGGACGCGAAAGCTCTCGGATGGTCAGCCGTGGCCGCGACGGATGCTTACCGTGACATCGCGGGGACCAGCATCATCGCCCTGATGACTCGGGCGTATCACATTAGCGAGATTGTGGTCGAACAGCTTCACTGGGGCCTGCTGCTTTTCGCGCTTGCCGGACTTTGGCAATGGCATCGACGGGCCAGAGCATGGGCGCTGCTGGCAATTGGGATCGTCGTGATGAATGTCCTCGTGACGGCTCTTCTGGTGAGCGATGTGGCGGAAACAAACGCTGACATCCACGGCTACCTCCTTCCGACAATCATGAGCATGGCGTTTCTCGTCTGCGGAGGGGTGTTCACCTTTGGCCGCCTCCTGGCATCCGTGGCCCGTCGCCATCTACCCTCACTCTCCATCCGTAGAACACTCTGGATTTCGGCCATCGTCATGGTGCTGCTGCTGGCGCTGGCACCGGGGATTATCTACGGCCCATACTGCAATCTCTCCCAAAATCGCCTCGCCCACGATCTGGGAGTGGAGTCCATCGCCGGACTGCGGGCAAGCGGCATCGTCTTTCTGGCTGGAACCAACTGGGATTTTGTGCTGCGGGGGCTGCGTTATGTTGACGGGTGGCGACCGGATCTGACGGTCGTGAATCGTGATCTGCTT
>JAGVEK010000434.1 GCA_020058315.1 Candidatus Zixiibacteriota bacterium | reverse complement strand
GGGAACACCACGATCATGTTTCCGTCGGTGCGTGCCTTCCACTCCGCCGAGTTCTTCCGGCTTTCACCCTCGATCAGGACGTGAACAGTCTGACCAACGAGGGCTTGATGACGCCGCAGGGAGATCTCCCGCTGCATAGCGACCAGATGAGTGACGCGCTCGGACTTGACTGTGTCCGGCACATCGTCTTCCCACAGCTTAGCGGCGATGGTCCCCTGGCGCTCAGAGTACTTGAAAATGAATGCCGAATCGAACTGGACGGACCGCACAACTTCCTCTGTCTCGGCAAACTCGGCGTCGGTCTCAGTCGGGAACCCGCAAATGATGTCGGTCGTCAGCGATACCCCCGGAATTGTTCTGCGAATCAGTTCGACCAATCGCAGGAATTCGTCCTTGGAGTAGTCACGGTTCATCTTCTTGAGAACCCGCGTCGAACCCGCCTGCAACGGGAGGTGGATATGCGAGCAGAGACGACCATTGCCGGTGATGGCCTCCAGCAATTGCAGCGGGAAATCCTTGGGGTGAGGCGAAGTGAAACGCACCCGCTCGATACCGGGGACCAACGCGACCTGCAGCATCAGGTCAGCGAAGCTGACGCCCTCGTGCTGGTAGGAGTTCACGTTTTGTCCCAGAAGCGTGACTTGCTTGTATCCCTCGGCGGCGAGGCGGCGTGTCTCCTCAACAATCCCCCTGGGATCGCGGGAGCGTTCGCGACCCCGCGTATAAGGCACGATGCAAAACGTGCAAAAGTTGTCGCACCCGCGCATGACGGCAATCCAGGCATTCACCCCATCGACACGGGTTGGGGCAATGTCGTCGTAGGTCTCGTATTCAGAAAGCTCGATGGCGGCGCCGCGCTGCCGCATCCCGCGCGCCCGGCCGATCAGCTCGGGAAGCTGACGGTAGGCATCCGGACCGCAGATGAAATCGACGGCGGGAAACCTCAGCAGCAGATCTTCCTTCAAGTTCTGAGCCATGCAGCCGAGAACACCGACGGTCAGGCCATCACGCGCCTGCTTCTCAGCCACCAATGCTCCCAAGCGCGCATAGATCCGTGTGTGGGCTGTTTCACGGATGGCGCAAGTATTGAAGAGCACGACATCGGCTTCTGCTTCGTCCGGTGTGATACCGTAACCGTTCTCGCCGAGGATCGACCCGACGAGCTCCGAATCGTATTCGTTCATCTGACAGCCGAACGTCTGGATATTGACGTGCAAGGTATGGCTGGTTTCTGCCGGCCGCGGACGCACCTGCGCCGACTCAGCATGATCAGATAATATGCGGAGGCGGGGAGCGGGCATATCAGGTCAGACCCTCGCCGTACAGAAATCACTCATTGTGGTGGAAATTTCCACCATCGCCAGTTGATTCTCACCCGCCACCTTAGGCTCGACCCCCACCCGAAGATACGAACCCGTGAACCCCTTGCGCCACCCGTCGTCGTCAATCGTTTCGAACAACACTTCAACACTGCGTCCCAGGTGCTCTTCGAAGAAAGCCCGCTTCTTCCGCGCCGCGACCTCGTGCATCCGCTCTGAGCGGTCCTTGATCCGTCCGGGATCATTTTTCGCAGCGTAATGTGCTGCTGCGGTCTTCGGTCGTTCCGAGTAGGAGAAGACGTGGAGATAGGAGAGTGGGAGATTGTCAACAAAACGCAACGAGTGCTCGAACTGGCGATCCGTCTCACCGGGAAATCCGACCATGACGTCAGTTCCCAAACCGACATCCGGCATCAATGTCTTTGCCTTCTCAACGAATCGGGCAAATTCGCCGGTGGTGTAGACACGTTTCATCCCCGCCAGCACCGAGTCGTCCCCCGATTGCAGCGGGATGTGCAGATGCCGGCAGGCCTTGGGGGAATGTCCCATCCAATCGAGCAGGTCGTCACCTACGGTCGATGGTTCAATGGACGACACCCGAATCCGCTCCACTCCGGGGATATCCGAAAGTACCCACGCCAAATCGGCGACTGTCTTTCCCTTATCTCGATAAGTCCCAATGTTCACACCAGTGATCACCAGTTCCTTGTGTCCGCGCCGCGAAAGTTCGTGTCCCTCAGCCATGATTGCCTGCATCCGGCGGGATCGCGCGGCGCCTCGCACACGCGGGAGGAGGCAAAACGCGCAGCAGAAGTCGCAGCCATCCTGGATTTTGATATTGGCGCGGGTCGAGTGGGGGTAGTACCCAGCCATCGGGTAATCAAAGTCCCCGGTGTCAGGCCGGGCTGAGACGATCACCATCGGCTGCAGTAGGTCCGATTGGTGATCGACCCTTCGATGTTGCTCAGTGGTGAGATGATCAGTCCGCTCGCTCTCCGGTCTGGCAAGGGGCTTTAAGCCCCTTGTCTGCCCGTGCGCGGCAGGAGCGCTGCCGGTCCTGCTCTGATTCGGCGTGGCCTTTCTCTCGGTGACGATCTCAGCCAGCGCATACTTCCGATCCGTCCCGACAACGACATCCACTCCCAATATCCCCGCGACCGCCTCCGTATCGGCCTGTGCATAACACCCGACCGCACAAACAACGGCCTCGGGCGACAGCCGTCGTACTTTGCGAATCTCCTGGCGGCAACGCTGGTCGGCGTGTTCGGTCACCGAGCAAGTATTGATCACCGCAACTTCGACGGGAGAACCGTGCTCGGTGATATGATACCCACGCTGGCGAAAGGTCTCAGCGATGAGTGCGGTCTCCGCCTGATTGAGACGGCAGCCCAGAGTATAGAACGAGGCCCGGCGAGGGGTCTTCATGCGCTGGCGGTCTCCATCGGCGTCACCAAGCGTCCGTCGACCATGCGCCCCATCCGCACTCGCGTGATGGTCGTTCCCTCGGGCCAGTCACCGAACAGCGACTCGATCAGTTCACGCGGACGGACGGTGCGGCCATCGGCGGCGATCAATGTCAGCCGCCAATCGGTCGTGCCGTTGTTCGTCGAGATGGCCGAATTTGCGATGCAGGCGGCGGCGTCGATCCGCCTGCGCTTCTCCTTGGTCACCCGCTCGATGACCCACCCGCCATTAGACAACCGGCGCTGGAGGAGTTCCTGCAGACTGCTTGAGCCGGCCAGGAGCGAGGAGATGGATGAAGTGTCGAACGAAACCCGGTATTCTTGCTGCTCAATGACAGCCTCGATCGTCGGTACAGATGCGTCCACGCGGGCGGCAGTCACAACCCGGAAACCCTCGTGCAAATGCTGATTGAGGGTGCCGGCGAGCCTTGATGCTTCCCACGGCTCTGTCAATTCGACATCGAGATACTCGCATTCACCCGAAACGCCGACAGGCAGAGCCGGGCCAAAAGAGAGCTTCGGATGTGGATGAAACCCGCCGGAGAAGGCCATTGGCAGTTTGGCCCGGCGGGTGGCACGATCGATCAAGCGGATGGTCTCGAGGTGAGACAAGAAACGTGACAAACCTGTCTTCGAATAACAAACACGGAATCGGTACAGCGGTCCCGGAGTCGGCTGGAAAGGTTGGGATGCCGCCGCTTCTTGATGGCGTTCCGGCAATTTCGACTCGTTCTCCTGGAACTCACCAGTCTCACGCGCAACCGGCAGTGGCAGGTTATCCTTGCCAAAGGCCTCCAGTTTGGCGAGACGATCCTCCATAATCGCGGCTGCTGAGACACCTTCCTGTTCGCGCTCAATGGCGATCGCCTTCAAATCGCAATCGACACCGCAGTCGTAGCAGATCAGCTTGGTGACTCCATCGCGGGTTTTCGGAGGATCGTGCCGTTTCGGAAGGTACGGTTTCTCGCACGGATGCGCGAAGCGGGCTTTCAATCCCCACTTCAGATCCTTCAACAGAAACTCCTTCGACACCCGCGAATCGATGTGGTCCCACACGAGATCCGCGTCAGTCGGTAGCGCAGGCAGGAACTGATCCGGGTCGATCCCGCAATCGAGGAAGGCGCGATTCCAGATATCCTCATTAAACCAGTCGCTCCATTCGTCAAACCGCGCACCAGAACGCCATGCGGTCTCGATTACGCGTCCCAGGCGCCGGTCACCGCGCGAGAACGCTGCTTCCAGCCGCGTTAACCGCACCTCATGACACCTCAACTCGATCCCTCTGAGCTGGCGCAGTCGGTCATTGAGCATCCGCTGTTTGCGGACCAGATTCTCAGGGGCGTCAAATGGCACCCACTGGAACGTCGAGTGCGCTTTCGGAATGAATGATGACACAGATACGACGACCTTCACCCCGCGCGGCCCCAGATTCTTTCCGATCTTCCAGACGTGAATGGCCGTTTCCGCAATCCCCAGCACGTCCTCGTCGCTTTCCGTCGGCAGGCCGATCATGAAATACAGCTTCAATCGCGTCCAGCCGTTCGAGAAGGCGATTTCGGCGGCCGTGTCAATGTTCGCGTCGGTAACTCCCTTGTTGACGACATCACGCATCCGCTGGGTACCCGCCTCGGGCGCTATGGTAAAACCGGTCTTGCGGACTTTGGCGATCTCTTTGGCCAGTTCCTCGGTCACGCCGTAGACTCGCAGCGAGGAAACCGACATTGCAGTCCGTCTCATCTGCAGTTCCGCCATCACTGCCCTGGCCAGTGGCGTGACGCAGGAATAATCCGCAGTCGATAGCGCGGTCAATGAAGCCTCGTCGAAACCCGTCTTGTCGATCCCGTCGACGATCGAATTCACGATCGATTCGGGTGAACGCTCCCGGACCGGACGGTAGATAATGCCTGCCTGGCAGAATCGGCATCCTTCGGTGCAGCCGCGTGCAATCTCAACCGCGACACGGTCGTGCACGATGTCAGCTTGTGGCACCAGGATATCGGCAGGGAAGGGGTAGCTGTTGATGTCCTGCAGCAGAGCTTTCTTGACCGGGAAAGGTGCGCCGCCGCCTGGGCAGACATGGACAAAACCAGTCAATGGATCTGTGCGGGTGGTGTACAAAGCGGGCACATAGATTCCATCAATCTCACCGGCGATCCGCGACAAACGTTCAGCCCGGGACACACCGGCACTCCTCAATTCCTGGTTGCGACGAAGAAACCGTGGGAATGCTTCCTCGCCATCGCCGATCACGTATGCGTCGATGAAATCCGAAGTCGGCTCCGGATTAAACACCACCGGGCCGCCAGCCATGATGATCGGAGCGTTCTCTCCACGCTCCCAGCGATGCAGAGGAATCCCGCCCAGATCGAGCATGGTCAGGATATTGGAATGAGTCATCTCCGATTGGAGTGAGAACCCCACCACATCGAATACCCGTAGCGGAGTCCTGGTCTCGGTGGAGAAGAGCGGCAGCCCGGCGGCACGGAGTCGTGCTTCCATGTCGGGGAACGGGCAGTACGCCCTCTCGGCGTAGATCTCCGGGTCTTTGTTCAGATGGGCGTAGAGAATTCGCAGTCCCAAATGGGACATGCCGATTTCATAAGAGTCAGGAAACGCCAGACAGACGCGAATCGAGACAGTGGAGGGGTCTTTGGTGACCCTATGGAGTTCACCGCCGATATATCGTCCCGGCTTTTGCACCCGGTCCAAAAGACGGCCAAGGGTGTGTTCATCGATGCAGGCGGCTTCCCGTGAAATGTCGTTGTCACACAGAATGCGCGACATCGCGCCCCCTCGTCTCTCGGGCGACTCTGGATTTTTGGTTCACTCGCGCAGAAGGGAACATGAATATGGGGTCTCCGATGACGAGGGCCGGCGTTCTCCTGTC
>JAGVEK010000463.1 GCA_020058315.1 Candidatus Zixiibacteriota bacterium | reverse complement strand
TTGGAGCCGATGTCGTACTCGTATAGGAAGTCGCCGGTCTGTGCCAGACGGCGTTCCCAGCGGCTTCGGAGCACATCGAGTTGCCCCCGTGCCTCAAGGAGATCGATGCGGGCTGCCACGCGAAATACGACATTTTCAAGAGGCTGCAATGACGTGGGCGTGGGACGGCTTCCATCGAATGGCTGGTCAACTGAGCAAAATCCCAAAACCGATCCGTCCGCCCGGCATAGCGGCGTGAACAATTCATCACCCGCCCGCCAGCCTTCAGCCTCGAAGGGACTCTCGCTGGATGGGACGTGCCGAGGCTCGTCGTGGATAGCGATTCCGGCCTCCGAGGGAACGAAATACGATTCCCCCACAAGGAAACGGGGCTGCAGGATGGCCTCGCGGACATCCTTTCTGACGCGAGGTGCCCGCTTGGCTTCTTCGATCAGTTCCCTGGGAATCCCGGCGTATCCAATCGGCCCCAGATTGCCCTGATTGTCATGGAGCGAAATGACAACCCGCTGGAAGAGATGCAATGCAACAATCGCGTCCGCAGCGAGTTGAAGAACTTCGCGGGGTTCCGCCACCCGGCCGACCGCGCGATCGAAGTCCCTCAGGCCTTCCGCGTGTCTCACCGATGGAATCGGCTCGAACGGAGTATTCAGCATTCGCGCAGCCTGTCTATGCGGTGGCGGCCCGCGGCGTCTCCGTCGCCGACAGCATTCGTCCCGCGACACGCGCCAATCCCTCAAAGCAGCAATCTGCCTTGTCGTAAATCTCGACGGCGATTCGCTTGCGGACTGCCTCGGAAAGATGCGGGCGATAGAACGACGTCATCATCATGACCGGCAGACGGATTCCCCGCCGGGCCAGTTCTTCGATGACCCAGAGGCCGTCTCTCTTGGGGATGCGGTAGTCGAGGATGAGAAGGTCGTACTGATTCTGCTCCAGAAGCTCAAGGCAGGAATCGGCGGAGGCTGCCCAATCGGCGCTGACCCCCCAGTCGGTCTCCAGGAGTTCCATCAGCAGACTCGCATGAAGCGCGTTGTCATCGGTGATCAGCACGCGCTTGTGACCACTGGGCACCCGCGAGTGCAAGACCGAAACACGGCCTTCAAGGATGTTGTTTACGACAACCGCAAACTTGTTGGGTGTCAACTGCTGCAGCGCGACGGGATGCCAGCGCGTCTTCGGTGGAAGGGATCCTCCGGGCAAGTATACCTCCCAAATTGCTCGGGTCGGGCGACCCTATTTTACTACTCTCGGGGCCGGGCCCCTTTACTCGGAAAGACAATCAATCAGACAAATTTCGTGTACTCCTCACACCAACAAACATACGCAGGTGCACCGCGATATGCAAGCTTGTTTGCTGGGGCCGTCAATCTTTTCGCGGTTGACATAGAGCGAAGGAAGCGGCAAAATAGCAGTCTGATCTTTCAGGCGCCGGATTTGTGCCGGTCGCCGTTGGCCGACTCTGGTGCATGGCACCAACCATCATGATGAACTCCCCATTGGACATCCACCGCTTGCAAGGAACGGCGGATCTTCTGCCCGCCGAGTCGTTTCGCTGGACACAGGCCGAGCAGGTCATCCGCGGCACAATGCTGCGCTTCGGCTTCGGCGAGATCCGCTTCCCGGTGCTCGAACCGACCGAACTTTTCGCGCGGGGCACCGGTGCCTCGACCGACATCGTGCAGAAAGAGATGTACACGCTGACCGACCGGGGAGGACGTTCGCTCACGCTCAGGCCAGAGGGTACGCCCTCGGTTGTCCGCGCCTATCTGGAGGAGAATCTGGGTAGCCAGCGTCCGGTCTGGAAGTTGTTCTACCTGGGACCGATGTTCCGGGCCGAGCGTCCGCAGAAGGGACGCTATCGCCAATTCCATCAGTTCGGCGCGGAGATGATCGGTGCCGCGTCTCCCGAGTCGGATGTGGAATTGATTGCACTGGGTCACACAATCCTCCGGGATCTGGGCATGAACGCCGTCAGGCTGCACCTCAATTCGATTGGTTCCCCGGACGCCCGGCGGGCGCACAACGAGAAGCTTCTGGCATTTTTGGAGCAGCCTGATGTCTTCCAGAAGATCGATGAGGATTGCCGCCGCCGGGTGCAAACGAACCCGCTGCGGGTCTTCGACTGCAAGAACGAAGAATGCGTCAGGATTCTGCGTCACGCGCCCACAATCGATCAATTCCTGACCGCCGAGGATCAGGAGCATTTTGCACGGGTCCGTCACGGCCTCGAGACGCTCGGGATCGCCTATGATCTCGATCCACGCATGGTGAGAGGATTGGATTACTACACGCGGACGACTTTCGAATTCAAGACCAACCTCTTGGGCGCGCAGGACACGGTATGCGGAGGGGGGCGGTACGACCTCTTGGTGGAGACATTTGGCGGCCCAGCGACTCCGGCGGTCGGATTTGCCTCCGGGATTGAACGCATTCTCGCAGCGGTTGGGGAGAGTGATGTGGCGCCGGTGGCACTCCCCAGGCTCGATGTCTTTGTCTGTGGGCTTGGGGATAATGCGCGCGGCCTGACCGCGGCAATCCTCTCCCGCTTGCGGGGGCTTGGACTCTCGGCCGACACTGATTTTCTGGGACGAGGGCTGAAAGCGCAGATGAAAGAGGCCAATCGTCTCGCCGCGCGGCTCGCCCTCATCGTGGGCGACGACGAAATCGCCCGGGGCCGGTTTGCATTGCGGCAGATGGACGGAGGCGGCCAGTCGGAGATTCCCGCTGATCCATCGCAGTGGGACAAGGGATTATTCGTCGGTGTGAATGCCTGAGTGGTTCGCCACTGCGATCGATGAATACGTCCATCAAGTCCACATCGTCCACATGATCCATCACACATCGAATCCACCATCGGAGCGCAAATGAAATCGACTTTGGCAATAGAAAGCATTCAGCGCACACACACATGCGGCGATCTTCGCTCCGAACATGCCGGACAGACCGTCAGACTCAACGGCTGGCTCGCGCGATGGCGGGATCTGGGCGGACTGCTGTTCATCGATCTGCGTGACCGCTACGGGATCACCCAGATCGTGTTCAACCCGCAGCATGCCGATCCGGAGACGATGAAGATTGCCGCCGCGCTGCGGGCGGAGACAGTGATTGGCGTGGAAGGAATCGTCAATCGCCGTCCCGAGGGAACGATCAACACGAAGCTGCCGACCGGTGAAATCGAGATCATGATTTCCCGCCTCGTGGTGCTGAATCGCTCCAAGACGCCTCCCTTTGAGATCACCGATGAGACCGATGCATCCGAGGACCTTCGGCTGAAATACCGCTATCTCGACTTGCGCCGCCGCCCCCTGCAGGAAAAGATGCGCATCAGACATCGCGTGGCGAAAGCGGTGCGCGACCACCTTGACACACAAGGATTCTATGAAATCGAGACGCCGCTGCTGATGCGCTCGACACCGGAGGGAGCGCGTGACTACCTCGTTCCGTCCCGCGTCCATAAGGGACGCTTCTATGCTCTCCCGCAGTCCCCGCAACTTCTGAAGCAGATCCTCATGATCGCCGGATACGACCGCTACTTCCAGCTTGCCCGGTGCCTGCGTGACGAAGATCTGCGCGCCGATCGCCAACCCGAACACACGCAGATCGACATGGAGATGACCTTCGTCACACCCGATGACATCTGGGCCGTCGTCGAGGGGATGATGCTGCACGTCTTCAAGGAAGTCCTCGGGGTGACACTGAGGCCGCCGTTCCCGCGACTGACCTACGAAGAGTCGATGGATGCCTACGGTGTCGACAAGCCTGACCTGCGCTACGATCTGCCGATCGTCAATTTATCCGACGCGGTCCGCGGCGGAGGCTTTCGTGTTTTCGACGATACACTCGCAGCGGGTGGTCGCGTCGCCGGCATCCGGGTACCGGGACTGGCCGCGATGTCCCGAAAGGATATCAGCGAGCTGGAAGAACTGGTGAAGAAACATGGCGCCGCCGGGCTGGCCACGATCCTCTATGCCGAAGGCGGCGTCAAATCCCCGGTCACGAAATACTTGTCGCAGGAAGCCCTTGATCGCATCACTGGGGCGACCGAATCGCGGGTCGGAGATGCTGTCTTGATTGTTGCCGCTGAAACGGCAGTCTGCCGCACCGCGCTTGGCCAGTTGCGCATTGCCTTGGCCCGGCGACTGAACTTAGTCGAGACCGGACGATTCGCGTTCGTCTGGATCTACGAGTTCCCTCTGTTCGAGTACAACCCCCAAACCGGCCGCTATGAGGCCATGCACAACATCGTCACGCACCCGTACGAGGAAGATCTGCCGAAACTCGAGGCCGGCTTCAACACGAGCTGCAAACCCGGCAATCCGGACCACCCCTGGCACATGATTCGTGCCCATCAGTACGATCTTGTTGTGAATGGGACCGAAATCGCCTCCGGCGGGATCCGCAACTATCGCGCCGATCTCCAGCGCCGGGTTCTCAACGCACTGGGGATCGATGATCAGCGGGCGCAGCGGATGTTCGGTTTCCTGCTGGAAGCTCTTGATTACGGAGCGCCACCCCATGGCGGGATTGCCCCCGGGCTTGACCGGCTCGTTGCAGTGATGACCGGCTCAGATTCCTTGCGTGACGTCATCGCGTTTCCCAAGACCACCCAAGCCCAATCCCTGATGGACGGTTCTCCGGCAGAAATCGAGCAGGAACAATTGGACGAACTGGGGCTGGTGATCAGATCAAAGACCTGAGGGGCCTGTTGAAAAACCCCAGTTTCCCCTTCCGGACGCGCGGACAGGAGTGTCCGCGCCACTGGGAGACAAGAACTTCCATAACCGAGAGTGGGGCAGAC
>JAGVEK010000059.1 GCA_020058315.1 Candidatus Zixiibacteriota bacterium | reverse complement strand
CAGGTCGACCCGGCAGCGGGCTCCCGTCTGTTCGCGGCGACATTTGGCGCCGGCGTCTTTGTATCGGAGAACGGCGGCACTAACTGGTCGAACATCTCGTCGGGTCTCCCCGACTCAGAGTTATACGTACTCGAACTGGACCCGGCGGGCCCAGCCTCAAATGTCTATCTTGGCACTGGCCAGCACGGACTCTTCAAAGGACCTTATAGCGTTGGCGGATGCACATGTCCCTGTGCTTACGATCCACAATGTGATGGAGTGATTTCAGACATCTTGGATGTTGTTACGACAGTCAACGTCGCGTTTCGAGGAGTTGCTTCGGTTGTTGATGCCGGCTGCCCACGTGAGCGCGCCGACGTGGACGCCAGTGGCGCCACGGATGTACTTGACGTGGTGAAGGTTGTGAATGTGGCGTTCCGCGGGAACAGCATTGCCAGTCAATACGCTCCTCCGTGTCCGTGACAGGGGCGAAGATATGTCGCACTCGAGATTTCGGATCCGAATCACCCGGTGCGACGGGCCAAGGGAAGCCAACCGGTCTTAGGGGGTAATTCAGAATGTGGGTCATCGGTGCGGAGATTGCCGCCCTGACGGCATACTTGGCGCTGGAGGCACACTCCCATCGTCGGTATTTGCACGGCATACCGATACGCATCCACGTCAATGGCACACGAGGAAAATCTTCCGTAACGCGATTGATTGCCGCGTGCATGCGCGCCGGGGGCTTTCGAACCGTCGCCAAGACAACGGGTACAAAACCCCGCCTCATATACCCCGACGGCTCGTAACAGCCCATCATCCGTCCTGGCAAAGCCAATATTATCGAACAGGTCAAGATTATACGGCGCGCGTATGAGCAGCACGCCCAAGCGCTGGTGATTGAGTGTATGGCGGTGAAGCCAGACCTTCAGCAATTGGCCGAGGAGAAACTCGTCCGCTCCACCGTCGGGGTCATTACCAATGTGCGTGCGGACCACCTCGATGAGATGGGGCCGACGGTTGAGGATGTCGCCGAATCACTGGCGAACACCGTCCCCTTTGGTGGGACATTGATGACCGCAGAGCGCGAGCATCTGGGCGCGCTCGTGCGGCGCGCGGAGAAACGTGGGACCCGCGTCATTGTATCCCGCCATGAGATGATCACCGACGCGATGATGAACGGGTTTACATACTTCGAGCATCGCGAAAACGTGGCACTGGCACTGGCCGTCGCATCGACATTTGGGATCGACCTTGATGTCGCGCTGCGGGGCATGCGCGAGTCCACTCCGGATCCCGGCGCCCTGCGGATCTACCGGCTCGACGTCTTCGGAACTCCGATCACATTCATCAACGCGTTCGCAGCCAATGACCCCGACAGCTACCGAATAATCTGGGGCCGGCTTGCGCCGTGGAGGCACGACAACGGCAGGATCATCGCGCTTGTCACATGCCGGAAGGATCGGATCTCACGTGCCGAGCAGCTCGCGCATCTGATTGCCACAGGAGTTGAGGCCGACCAGTACTTCATCTGCGGCGAGGCCACTCATCCGGTTTACCACGCGGCCTTGGGGATGGGAATGCCGGCTTCGCGCGTGCACGACTACGGCGGGCGCGACGCAGCGTTTATCTTCGAGGCCGTATTGGAAGCGGCGGACAAGAAACCCACCATGGCCGTTGGGGTGGGGAATATCGTCGGACTTGGTGAAGAACTCGCCATGTACTTTCATCACAGAGGAGCGGAAGTTGCATACCGAAGCGTTGCGTGATCTGATTATTCAGTCCGTAGGCATCGGGCTCCTGTTGAGCCTCGCTTTCTCGGAGACATTGGGACTTGCCGCCGGAGGCATGGTCGTGCCGGGGTATGTCGCCCTGATGATTCATCAACCTGCGCGCGTGATCGGCACCATAGCGGTCGCGCTGGCCACCTTTGGGATTCTGAAATTACTGTCCAATTATCTGTTCATCTTCGGACGCCGGCGCATCGTGCTGACCATTCTCTTCGGCTTCTTCCTTGGCTGGCTGTCGCGTGATTGGCTTGTCTTTCGCGTCGGCGGCCAGTCTTTCGAGTTTCAGACCATCGGATTGATCATCCCGGGGCTGATCGCCAATTGGATGGAGCGGCAAGGGATTGTCTCCACCATCGCGATGATGGTCATTGCGGCGGTGTTTATTCGTCTGCTTCTCATGATTTTGACCGGCGGGGACATAGCGCTGGGGAGTGATATACTGATATGATCTGGCGTCAGGGGAAACTGGGGAATGGGACACTGGTGGCGCTCGCGCTGTTTTCTGTTCTCATATTCTACGCGGCAGAGCAGACAGCCCGCCCCATCCAGCAGCCACGATATAAGACAAAACTGAAGGCCTCTGAACTGACGAGGACTGCTCAGCGACACATCGTTAGATACCAGAAAGAACAGGGCATCAAGATCGACCTCCGCAACGACCCCTGGGAATCGGGCCTGATCGGCGAGGAACGCACGGCGATTACGTCCGATCGCGGGGTTGCGGCTGCCAAGGTCCTGGCTACCAACCCGAATTTTGCCGCAGCAATTGTCGAGCTCCTGCATCGCGCGAATGTCCTGAAGGGAGACGTTGTGGCCGTGGGAATGACCGGATCGATTCCCGGCTGGGACGTTGCTTGCTACGCCGCCTGTGCCGCGATGGGGGTCAAGCCAAT
>JAGVEK010000559.1 GCA_020058315.1 Candidatus Zixiibacteriota bacterium | reverse complement strand
TGATGATCTGTATCGCGGGGTTCTGGGGATACAGGGCGTGGCCCGTGCCTCAAACGTCACCTATCTCACGATGCAAGTTCGTAAGGGCGAGCACGATGTTCGCTCTATGGTGGTCGGTGTAGTGCCCGGCGGTCCGGGCGAACCGGGCCAGCCCGGCTATCTTGTCGCCGGACGTCACATCACGCGCGGCCACTATGAGGCCGTGGTCGATGTGCGTACGGGATTTAGTTTGGGAGATCGCATTCGGATCCGTCGCAATCTTTTTACGGTAGTAGGACTGACCCGGCGGATGGTCTCCTCCGGTGGTGATCCGATGGTGTTTGTTCCGCTGAAGGATGCGCAAGAGGCGCAATTCCTGAAGGACAACGACGCCATCGTTCAGCAGCGTCGCCGCACTGCCGCCAACCCGGCGTTCAATCGACCCGGCGTGCCCGGACTGCTGGATGCAATAATAGCTTCGCAAGGTTCCAACCCGTACGTCAATGCCGTTCTGGTGCAGATCAAGCCTGAATACACTCCGGAAGAAGTGGCCGCACCGATCCGCCGATGGAAACAACTCCAGGTCTACTCGCGTGCACAGATGGAAGAGATCTTGCTCGTCAAGTTGATCGCTACTTCAGCCAAACAGATCGGCATGTTTCTGGTGATCCTTGCCATCGTGAGTGCGGCCATTGTAGCATTCATTATCTACACGCTTACGATCGGGAAGATACGCGAGATCGCGGTCCTCAAACTGATCGGCACCAGGGACAGCACGATCGCGGGGATGATCATGAAGCAGTCGATCAGTCTCGGCCTGATCGGTTTTGTGGTCGGGAAGATCTCGGCCACCATTTGGGCACCGATATTTCCCAAGTATGTGCTGCTGGAACCCGGAGATGCCCTAAGTGGTTTCGTCGGCGTCATAGTCATCTGTGTATTGGCGAGTCTGTTGGCCATTCGCGCCGCGCTCAAAGTCGACCCTGCGGAGGCGATCGGTGGTTGACGCGCGCGTAGAGGGAATCCAGATCGAGGGTTTGCGTAAGCGCTACGGCAAAGGGGAGACCGCTGTCGATGCGCTTAAGGGGGTGGATATGCGGGTGGCTCCGGGCGAGGTCGTCGGCTTGATCGGTCCTTCGGGTTCCGGTAAGTCCACCATGCTGAAGTGTCTTGGCGCAGTGATCGAACCAACCGCCGGGAGAATGACACTGGGCGAACAGGTAATTTACCAGGACGGATGGAAGATCCCCGATCTGCGCATCTTGCGCCGCGACAAGATCGGCTTTGTCTTTCAGGCTCCGTACCTCATTCCCTTCCTCGACGTCACCGATAACGTTGCGTTACTGCCTATGCTGGCCGGTCACCCCAATGGCGAAGCCCGCCGGCGAGCGCTCGAATTGCTTGAAGCGCTGGACGTTGCCCATCGCGCCAAAGCCATGCCCTCACAACTTTCCGGAGGAGAGCAGCAGCGGGTATCGATCGCGCGGGCACTGGTCAATCGGCCACCGGTGATCCTCGCCGACGAGCCTACCGCTCCACTGGACAGTGAGCGCGCGCTCGCGGTCGTTCGCATCCTCAATCAGATGGCCCGTCAATACGAAACGGCTATCATCATCGTCACCCACGACGAAAAGATCATCCCGACCTTCAAACGCATCTACCATATTCGCGACGGCAAGACGGAGGAGGAAGCCGGCGAGGGGCGGAGTTTGGAATGAGTTCCGGTTCGTCAGGCGAAGTTCTTGCGCGGAACGGCTGCCGAGTGCGGTTTATTTGGCGGATTCTTCCACCAGTTTGATCTCGTCCTCGGTCAGGTCGTAAAGGTCATAGACGAGGCAGTCAATTTGGCGGTCGAGGGCCGCGCATTTATTCTGGTAGTAGGTTTTATCTTTGTCGGTCTGCGTCTTGGCCAACTGCTTCTTTGCCTCCAACATTGCCTCGACCTTCGAGACCATTTCGTCGTGGCGTTTCTTTTCAGCGGCGTCGGAGAACTCGATGCGACGAACAGGAAAGCCTTCCAGATACTGCCCGAAGAATCGCAGATAAACCACGTTCTTGCCCTCCAAGCCGGCACACACTGCTCGAAAGTAAAACAAGCCAAGTCGAGAATTAAGTACCGCGAGCAAATAGAGATCGCGGCGAGGAATGAAATAAGTCGTGTTGGAACTGTAAAAACCGGAGTCATCGAGGGCAAACCGAGGATCTGTTGAAATGTCAGGGAAGATGATTTTCGGACCGACCATGTACTGCGCGAAGTTCAACTGGGGTTGTTGCAGCTCATACCACGCTTGCTTCGTGGCACGCGCTTTTAGGCGAGCCTTGAACGGTTCGAGGTATTCCTTCACAGCAGGGTACTTGTTCATCGCGATACCGTGATATGTATAAATGAGGAAGTTGTTCTGTGCTTCAATGCAGTAACGGCGGACATCGCGTCCATTCAGAAACGGCTTAATGATCTCTGCGGCTTCAGGATTGCTGCGGAGTATTTCTCTACGGGTCCGCGCGTCAATCACAAATGCCTCCGTCAGCCCCGATACAATGCCTCTGCAAACCTTGCCTTTGGCATACTCGCCC
>JAGVEK010000060.1 GCA_020058315.1 Candidatus Zixiibacteriota bacterium | reverse complement strand
TGATGAACCAGCCAGGCAGCACCCGTGTGAAGAGCTCGGGAAACCATAACAGCAGTCCGGTCGAGCCGATGACCAGCACGCCCCAGAAAACGGCGAAGTAGTCGAACTTTTCCCAGTACGTCCAGCATCCATACGCCGGCCGTGGGCCGAGTCCGATAAACCACTTGAATGTCGCAATCCCTTCGCGCACATCGTTCATGCTGGGCAGCATCGAGTGCGGTCCGGTCAGGAATTGCTTCCAAGTCCCGCCGGAGACGCGCTTTTGCCGGATGACGTCGTACGCGTGTGCGCCGAAATAGAAGAACGTGATCAAGGCGCAGACACGGTGAACATACCCGGCGGACTCAAAGCCGCCGAGCACACGGGAGATGAACCGCGCCCACCCCAAGTACGAGAATTTCAGGGTCATGCCCGTCAGCGCCAGTCCAATGAAACTGATGATGACAAGGATGTGGAGCTGGCGCTGCCGCCGTGTGAACCGGCGGTACTCCAAACCGCGCGATTCGAGTTTCAATCTCTTGTGGTGCCGCATGGCCTGGAACGAACGCGGCAGCCAGAGGATCGTGTGGATTCCCGCGATCACCAGTGTCCCGACCAAAAGCGAGGTCATGAACCAGAATGTATAGAATAGGACCGGATACTTGCTCCGGTCGTGGTGCGTGGCGTGAGTGAGATATCCCGCGAATTGGCGATGCGATCCGGGATGACACTGGCCGCAGGTCTTGACGATGTTCTGGCGCGACAGATGCGACTTGGGCTCGAAGGGCGGCAGGATGTCGTGGGAGCCGTGGCAGTCGTAACATTTGGCGGCCGCCGTGTAGCCGAGTTTCGAGACCTTCCCGTGAAAGGTCTCGAAATAGGTTGCCATAACCTCCGGATGGCAGCGTCCGCACTGATTCATGATGTCGAGCTTGAACCCCTCATTGTCAGTGCGCGAGATCATGTGGGCAGAATGGCACTCGTTGCATACCGGCAGCGGCTTCTCCGTCTTGGCCACGGTGGGGGAGTGGATGCTCTGCGAAAACTGCTCGAGGATTCCATTGTGGCAGCGCGCACAGGTCTCTGCAATGTTGTTGCGGTTGACACTCGATGCCGTGTCGGCGTGCGGCAATTCGTGATGGGCCGTGTGGCAGTCGGTGCACATGGCGGTCACGACCAGACCGCTCTCCAGAAGACCCTTCCCGTGAATACTCTCGACGTAGTTCCCCAGAATGTTGGTCTGCTCGCCGGTGTAGCGGTTCGCCGCTTTCTGCCCAGAACGATGGCATTTCCCGCACAGGTTTGGAACATGCGTCGGATATGTGGGCGACTGCGGATTGCGACGATCACGAGTCTCATGCGTCCCATGGCAGTCACGGCAGGCCGGCGCCATGAGATCACCCCGGTCCGCCAGCTTGCCATGCGTGCTGGTGGCGTATGTCTTGACCACTTCGGCGTGGCAGATCGAGCAATCCACTTTGTTTGTGATTGTGGCGCACGGGCGTTTCGCGGTTGGACTGGCGCCCGTGTGACATTGGGCACACGCGGTGTTGCGGTGGATGGAATTGCGCACTTCGAGCGTGTCAATGCTCAGCGAAATCGTGTCGCCGTCGCGAATAACAAACTGACCGGACTTGGCGTGGCAGCTCAGGCAGTCGCGATCGGCCATCCCCAGTTCGTAGTAGATCTTCCGCACTTTGTGGGGCGAATGGCAATCCACACATACCGGCACTTCACTGGGCGCTGCCTCCCACAGTTCACCGCGGATCACCTTCTGGTGAACTTTCTCGATAAGGCCATGACATTTCTGGCACGTCCGGGCAACATTGCCGCGATTAATGCTCGACTTGGGATCGGTGTGGGGCAGGACGTCGTGTGAAGTGTGGCAGTCCGAACAAACCGCACTGACCGTCAGTCCCTTCTTGAATAGCCCCTCGCCGTGAATGCTCTCGGAGTAATGTGTGAGGATGCTGTCCTGCGGGATGTTGTAGGTCTGGGTGACAGGAGTCCCCTCTTTGTGGCAGCGTCCGCAGACGTAGGGAACGTTGAATTTGCCGACACGCGACGAGGGCGACTGGGCCCGCGTGATGTCGTGCGAACCATGGCAGTCCCAGCATTGCGGCGCGAGTTTCACACCCGCCTGGGCGAGCTTGCCGTGCAGGCTGCCCGCATAGACCGCGGCGATAGCGTCGTGGCATGCCCCACAATCGACCGGCGTGACGCTGGTCTTATGGGGAAACTCTGTTCCGGAGAGGTCGGCGTGACAGATTACACACTCCAGCTCACTGTGTATCGACCGGCTGAGGGGTTTGCGGTCGACATAGAGCGACACAGAGCGGCCGTCGCGTTCGGTTTTCAAGGCCGGGTCTTCGTGGCAGTTGAGACAATCGTCGACAGACTGCGCACGGACTCCTGTGCCCGCCGACACTGCCAGCAGAACGATCAACCACGATAGACACACTCGTCTCATGACTGGATGCTCAGCCCTTGTCCTTATCCACGACCCGGGACTTCGGCGATGTGTCCTCGGGCTCCTGACTCTGACCGGCAATCCGCCGGTACCAGGCCGGGTGTTTCTCCTTCAGTGTATGCTCTGTCATCTTCCCGTCCACCCAGGTCAGGCTCATCGGGAACTCGTCCGGATGGAAGATGACAAAGAAGAAATGCCAGACGACAATCGCGAGGGTCGCAAGCCACGCCTCGTAGTAGTGAATTGTCTCCGATGCGATGACCACCCAGCCTTTCAGATGCTGTGTGAAAACTTCGGGGAACCACAGCACCAGACCGGTGACGATCATAACGATGGTGCCCCAGACCAGCGCCCAGTACTCTGCCTTCTCCGTGTACTCGTAGCGGTCAAAGTCGGGTCTGACCTTGGTCCATCCCAAGTGAAAGCGGATGTTCTGCCATGCCTGGCTCACATCCGAAAGCCGGGGAATGATATGATATAGCTCTGTGCGTCCCCGCCGCGTCACGGTCAGAAAAAGAACATGATAGACCGACGCCGCCATCATGACAACCGCGGCGATTCGATGGACAAGGCTCCGAACGTGTTCGGTCAGCCCGATGAATGCCAGCGGCTGGGACCACCACGCATCCGGGAAACGAAGCGCGAATCCGGTAATGACCAGCGTGATGAAAGAGATGACAAGCGCGGCGTGCTGAAAGACCATGCTGCGCGAGAATCGCTCATACGTCACTTGCGACTTCTCCAGCGCTCGTTTGCGCCGGACGTAGTGCAAGGTGATGATGCCGTTATGAATGGCCATTCCGCCGATGAGAATCACGATCATGGGAATGTAGATCGCCTCGATGATCCTCTTGATACCGTCGGGTTTCCCGATCACCGCCTCATGTGTGTAGGAAGCCGCGAATTCCGCGTTGGCATCAGGGTGGCATTTCTGGCAGGTCGCCACAATGCGACCCTGCCCGATGGAACTGGCCGGATTCGTGGCTGGCAGAATGTCGTGAGCCTTATGACAACTGACGCAGTTGGCGGCCTTGGTCGACCCGCGCTTTACCGCCATGCCGTGGTAGGAATCCTGGTAGCTCGAAATGCGCCCGCCCTTGAGACCGTACTTGCCGACCATGTCGGGGTCGTTATGGCATTTCGCACAGACATAGTCCGAGAGATTGCCGGCGTTGACCGGCGAGGAAGCACCGGAAGGCGCCAGAATCTGATGCTCTCCATGGCAGTCGGTGCAGTTTGGCGAGTCCATGACCCGGGCCGCCAGCGCCTGACCGTGGATGCCGCGTTCATACTGGCCAAGAATTTCGGAATGACACTGGCCGCATGTAGCCGGGATGTTGAACTTGTTGACCTTGGACGCGGGATCATCCGCCCGCTTCAGGTCGTGCGTACCATGGCAGTTGTTACATGTGGCCGCACCCAGCACACCGGCATTAATCCGCTCCGCATGAATCCCACCCACATAGCGGCCATAGGCATCGATCAGGTGGACCTCGGTCCCGGCGCCTTTCGCGAGCCGGCTGTGGCACACGGCACACGTGTGGGGAAGATTCTTCGGGTGGACGGTGGACATGGTGTCGCCGACGGGGCGGATATCATGAGTCCCGTGGCACGAGCCGCAAGTCGGCGCAAAAACGTCGCCATGCCGGCGGGCTGCTTCCTGCCCGTGCCAGCTGGTCGCGAATTGCGTTGCTACGTCTTCATGACAAGAACCACAGTTCGCCGGTGCCAGTTTCTCTGCATGGGGAAAGTCCGTCACTTGCGCCAGATCGGCATGGCAGTCGGCGCACGCCAGACCTGCGTGTGTGGACGATGCCAGCGATGCATCGGTGACCACCAGTGAGTCGGCACGCGCACCCAAATCGGTGAATAGCGACCGATCCGCGTGGCAGTCGGCGCAGGGATCCGCCCCTGCCCTGCCTGCCCAAAGCCACGCCAGCATGATACCTGTACCGGCAAGTGAAGCGATGTGTCCGAGGGTGCGATCAAGGCCGGCCAATCGGCCCTCCATTCCCAACCTGACCCAGCCCGTCATCCTGCTCCTCCCCCCAAAGTGCGTGAATGTGCTTCGACCAACCGATCCGAAACTGACGCGGAATCGTCGTGATCAACGCGCGTCAGTCCCGTACGCCCGGATCCAAAAATATACAAGAGCAGACCAGTCGGGAATGAGAAGGAATTCACTGACCTTGTCAAAAATGCATACAGCATCCTATGTGAATCGATTCACATCTCGCGCGGTGTTTTCCTGGAGGCCACGTGGGAGGATTGCGTACATTTCTGATCTCAATTCGCCCCAGGTGGGGACACATAAGCGGCGTGGGCCGTGACTCTTCTCTGTCACGGCCCACGC
>JAGVEK010000388.1 GCA_020058315.1 Candidatus Zixiibacteriota bacterium | reverse complement strand
GCACCCGCTGGAAATCCAGGAGGCTGGCATACGGTCCGTTTTTCTCTCGTTCTGCGATGATGCGTGATGCCAGTTCAGGTCCGATCCCTGGGAGACGCATCAGCTCCCGGCGGCCCGCGGCGTTGAGGTCGACCAGCACGTGGCCGGGATCCCTCCCATCGGTCCGCTCAACGCGCGGTGCGCGGCGCGCTGCGGGAGCTGAAGAAACGTGCCGCACTTGTCCCGTGGAGTCACCCACGGAAGAAGGGCCGACCTGAACATCCTCAATGATCCAAGAAGGAACCTGCCCGGAAGAGCGACGTTCGAGCCACTGGTAGATGGTCCATCCCCCTGCGAGAAGGCCGAAGACCACGAGAGCGCGCAACTCATTGCGGGAGAATCCATAGGCGCCCGCGGCATGGGGAGGCGGCACGTGGTCTTCTTCGAGCGGGGGTTCAGGCTCCATGGTTCACTCAGAATACACAACGCGGAGCAGGACGCGTCCGACCGTGGCGAGTGACGCCGGGGCGCATTTGTCGGGGGCATCCTGCGATGTGTGCCAGTAGGGGTAGCGGATATCGATGATGTCGATGGCCTGCAGACCGCGGGCCAAAAGCGGCATGTGATCGTCGAAGATCTCTTCTTCCCGTCCCGGCAGGAATGCCGTTTCGCCCATAGCCGCAGCCGCCTTCCACACTTTCTCAACCAGCGGCGCAGCATACCGAAGAGAGTACCCCTCCTTGAGCAACTGCAGGTCGCGCTCGCCCACCATGTCAACGAGAATGGCCCATTGGTACTTCGCCGACATGTGGGCGGCAAAGTGGCGTGACCCGAGACACCAACCAGCCTCGTCTCCATACCGCCCGGCGTCTTCGCCATCAAAAAAAGCCAAATCGACCCCGATGGACGGCGCCTGCGCCCGCAGGGCTCGGGCCACTTCGAGGAGAACGGCGACTCCCGAGGCACCATCATTGGCGCCGGGGAGCGACTGGGTGCGATTGGCAGAATCGGGATCCATGTCGGCGAAGGGACGGGTGTCCCAATGGGCGCAGAGGAGGATCCGCCGCGAGGCGCGCGTCCCAAAACGGCCAACATAGTTGACCATGGAGATCGAATCGCTATACCCGAAAGGTTTTCCTTTGAACGACTGTTCAATCAGGGAATCCGCGAGCACGCCGAGTTGCACACGCAGCCATTCGCCACATCGGTCGTGCCCAACCGTCCCCGGCACACGCGGGCTGAACTCCGTCTGTCTGACGAGATCAGCGAATGCACGGTCGCCGTCGAAAACCGGCTCTGGCTTGGAGCAGGCAGACAGCCAGATGGCAGCGGTGATACAGCCGTAGATCCAGCGGCGATGGCCTGGAGACATGTTCTGATGATACCTCGGAAATGTCCGACACGCCATAGTGATCATGGCCGGCTGGGATGGAAGCGCCGACGTTCGAGGGTGCGGCGACGTCTTGAAAGAACCAAGCTCAGATGAGGGTGCCACGGATAAGCTCCCGCCGCGGCGGGCGCCACATTTCTTCGCCAAGATTCGGGACTTTGCGCGGGGGCCACGGGCAGGATGCCCGTGCCACCAACGCCGGGGCGTCCAGTTCCTGGTGGCATGGGCATCTTGCCCATGAGACACAGAGGCCACGGATGCAGAAGACACGGACAAGGAGGATCGAGCAAAAAGCCGCTCGGTCCTCCTTGTCCGTGGCACCCGTGCAGTCAGACTGTCGTCATGAGCAAGGGCACTGCATCGACAGAATCTCTCAGAACGTGAATTCGGCCCAGAGTGCGAGGGAGCGGGTGTGGTTCTTTCGCCCGTTCGACTTGCTGTCGCTCCACTGGGCAGTGAAGCCGCCTTTGACTCGTGTGGAGAACGAATAATTGGCCTGAGGGGATACACTCAGGTCTGAACTCTGCTCCACGGGACGGGAAACCCCGCTCGTGTCGACAATGAAGGATTGATTGGACTTGCCGGAGACTCTTACCGACATGGTCATTTGCGATTTCAAACGGATGCCGCGCAGCAGTGGGATCGGAATTCCTTTGGGGGAGCTGAATGAGTAGTCCAGATTGACATCCCAAGTGGTGGAGTGGGCATCCGTCGGCCGGCTCTGTTTCTGATTTTGCTCGCTGTGGGATTTTGTGTCCGTCATTGAGAAACCGCAACGGATGGTCTTGTGGATTGTCCCACTCACGCTGACCAGCGGCGAAAACCCAGAGGACCAGGATTTGCTTGTCCAATAGATGGGGCTCCGCTTGTCTCCGTTTCCGGCCTCGTCGTATTTGTGATTGTAGGCGGTACGGATGGATGCATTCGTGAAGATCCACCCGACCGGAGTGATGCGTTCGAGCCGCTCGAATGACGTTGACAGTACCGGAAAGGACCTACTGAATGTGTAGTTGCTGCTGCCGCTCTGCTGCCGCCTGCTCATCGACCAGCCGTAGCTGTTGCCGATGGTCAGGATATTCCCAAGCTTCAGGCTGTTCTTGACATCGATCCTGTCACTGCCGCTGCGGGTAGGAACCCTGCCGGGCGATGAGGAGGTGACCACGACCGGAGGCAATTGGCTGGTGTCTGTCGCAAATCCGAATTGGAATCCCAAGCCCGGGCGCTCCCGAAGGCTGTTCTGAGTGATTGCATCGCTGTGAGAGTAAGTGACAGACAGCGGGGCAATCGGCGTTGTGATCCAGCCAAGACCATCGAGAAATCTCCGCCAGATAATGACGGGACCGAACACTCCGCCGTGGGCACGATCTGTCTTCTCTTTCCGTGTCGTGTCTGGGGTGGGCGGACCATAGAGGCCGCTCTTTCCAGGTTCCTGGGGGGTTGGCGGGCGCTGGTCTTCGAACTGCGAGCCGGCGATTGGGCCGTCCGCACGCGGCTGACCTCCGGATGGCTGAGTCTCCTGGATCGACGGGAGTCTGGAGTCCCCCTTCAGGTCCGACTCCAAATCCTTCTCGAGACCCTTCTTGGTGCCCTCTTTGCCGGGACCCGATTTCTTGGTGTCTGATTTCGTCCTGGCCGGTTTTGCAGAGCTGCGCTTGACCTCCTTGCGACCGAGAAATGTCCACACCTTGGCCACATCAAGAGTGCCATTGGCAGAATATTGCCTGTTGAGTTGCACGTTGTGAGATGGAACCCTGGAGGTCACCGAAATCCCCCAGTCTCCGGGAATGGACGATCCGTTGGGGATGCCCACTCTGTTCGTCACGGTGACATTCTCGATCTGGTCACTGAAATCGGCGGAGTAGGCAAACGAATGGGTCAGGAATGGGATCACGAAAGGTCTGTAGTCGGCTGATACCCTCTGTCTGAAACTCTGTTCGGTGCCAAGCTGAAATTCCTTGGGATTGAACGCCAGGTTCACGTCGCGGGGATTGCTCAGATTGCGGGAGGTGGTCATGTCCCACGACGCCGTGAGAGCGGGAATCGGCGCCAAACCGATTTTTGCGTTGCCTGAAAACAACCGGGAATCGATGCGCGTCGTGTCGTTGTTGCTATTGACGCTCGTTTGATGCGTGCGGGCGTAGTTGCCACCGGCCGAGAACGTCGTTGGGAGCACGGAGAACTTTGTGCCATGGAGGCTTCGCGGGACCAGAAGGAAGCGAGTCCAGCTCAAAGGCGAGAATGTGCCCCGGTTCTTGAATTGCAACGCGTACGTGGCGCCGGCATTGTAGTTCTCACTCTTGTCGCTGGGCACATTTGGTGACCGGCCCACCTGACGGCTGACGTTGAAGTTGCCGGCCAGCGCACAAAGGGTGTACTTCAAATAACCGGGGGCATTGGGAGGAGCCCATTTGATGGCTGTACTGATGCTCTGGCTTTCCCTTCTTGTTTGCAGGGAGTCCTGCATCGTGCGATTCAAAACGACATCCGATCCGGTGAGTAGTTTGGGTGTGGCAATATCTCTTGAGTAACTCAGCGACACCGGCAGGCTGAAGCCCCAGGACTCGGGAATGAACTTGCTCAGATTGACGTTGCCGTTGACCGCCGTATTCAACTGGCTGGCTGAATTAAGCAGGCTGCCGGAACGACCTTCATTCAGCGTCCTGAAAGCATAGTTCCTAGCGGTGACATTGGCCGTAAATCCCATTAGGTCGGCAAGCTGGGTTGTCAGGGTGGCGCGGGCGGCCGTGCCCTGATCCTTGCGGACACCGTCCAGGCGCAGCTCGTCAAACCAGACTTCGCCGGAGTCCGGCGGATCACCCTCCGCTCCGCCACGCACCACTCCGATTTCCATGTAGCCAATCCGCGAAAGGCTGGGCAGGCCGCGCACACCGATGTGGGACGTGGAATCGAAGACGTTGAGCGTGTCGGTTCTGCCGCTCTTCAGCAGCCTCTGGCGTTCAGCTTCCTTGACAACGGTCGCGCGGTCCAGATCCACCACCATGGATTGCCAGCCGGACTCAGCCCGATAACGGTTGTAGTCGAGGACTTCGCTGTAGTAATAGTAATTCCTCTCGTCCTGGCCGAACCGAAAGTAGTAGCGCCTGTTCGTATCAGCGGTTTCGTTACCGCGAACAAACAACGTGAGCTGGCGGTAGCCCGTGAAGTCCTGCGCCACCGAGGATGCAAGCCTGGCGTGACCGGAATCACCCGGCCTGAAGTTTGAGTAGGTTAGAATCAGCGACTGCTCTTTCTCCCGGACACCGTTGGCATCGACAAACCCTCCGACACCGGGAGGGGGGCTGTAGTCGCGGTTCTCCTCCGTGTTCTTCACAGCCACGCCGAATCTCTTCACACCAAGAGTGTCGGTCCGGGCAGTCAGGCTGTCGACCGATGCTTTCCAGGTGTTTTGCACCAGACTGATGGCCGCAATGTAGACGCGCACATCCTGACCGGCGCCGTCCATCCAGATGCGCGCAAACTGGATGTCATTTGAATCTAGAGATGATCCAAGTCTGGCTGCGTAGTCCCAGAGCGGGATTCGATAGGTAATCCACTCGAGTGAGTCCGCATAGCCTGTGACATCACGCGAACGAAGGCCAGACGAGTCGACCTTGAACGATTTGGGATTGTCCAGGTCGACATTGAAGGAGAAATAGGAGTTCACATAGTCGGTCTCGGATGGGCCGCCGATATCCTCAGTATCAGGGATTCCGTAATGATTGGCATCGCTCGCGTTCTTCTCGGTGCCATTGATGTGATCATAATCGGCGCCCCTGACCGGATCGGCCCAGTTGTCGCCGGCGGGGTCGGGATTGAGACTTGGATCGTACGCCGCGCTGTCCGGTCCGATTTCGCGCTCGTCGGGAATGGTATCCAGCCCCCGGTCCTCACCCTCGTCAAGCAGACCATTCCTCAGTCCCGTGACAATCCCGTCCTCGGTGTCAAGCCTGCCGTTTCCATTCACATCCTCGGTGATGCGCCCAAGGTCGATGTGCAGGCGCCCCTTTGCCGAATCCTGTTTCTTCGAGGCAACGGCCATGCGCAGTTCGAGGTACTCTGCCCTGGATTGGTCCCATGCCCCTGTGGGAAGAGCACACAT
>JAGVEK010000252.1 GCA_020058315.1 Candidatus Zixiibacteriota bacterium | reverse complement strand
GCCACGGTCACGCTGTGCCACAGCCGCACGCGCGATCTGGCCGTACACTGCCGCCGCGCCGATATCCTGATCCTCGCCATGGGCCAGCCCGAGTCAGTCACAGGTGAAATGATCAAGCCCGGAGCAACCGTAATCGACGTCGGCATCAACCGGGTCGACGATCCGTCCACACCCAAGGGGTACCGCTTGGTCGGCGACGCGCATTTCCCTTCAGTATCGGAAGTCGCCGGAGCAATCACTCCCGTCCCCGGTGGCGTCGGCCCAATGACCGTGGCCATGCTGATGGCGAACACGGTGACCGCTGCGGAACAGCAGACGGGCATCAGCCACACGATTTCGTAGGGACGGCCCTGTGTGGCCGCCCGGTCTCCCCGCGTTGTCGAGAGGGCGCCCACACAGGGGCGCCCCTACGGATGCACAGAATATCACTTCCCGAATTTGCTGCTTTCATTGCGGTGTCTCTGTACGTTTTCTTTGAGTCGTGAAACCCGCGGCCAAGACCTTCTACGCCTGCTCCTCCTGCGGCTCTGTTTTTGCCAAGTGGCAGGGGCAGTGCCCCGACTGTGGAACTTGGAATACGCTGCATGAAGAGAAGGCGCCGACGCGCCCAGCGGCTGGGAAGAGTGGCGGCGGTCGCAAACGCTCCGCTCCGGAAGTTTCCGTTCTCTCGGCGGTGTCCGTGGATGCGCTGGCTGTCCTGGCCACCGGAATCGACGAACTCGACACAGTCCTGGGTGGGGGAGCCTCGCCTGGATCGACCGTGCTGGTCGGGGGAGAGCCTGGTATCGGCAAGTCGACGCTGATGCTCCAGGCGGCCGGACGCCTCGCCCATCGGGGGTATGAAACGCTTTATGTCTCCGGCGAGGAGTCGGCCGCGCAGATCAGGCGCCGCGCAGACCGTCTCGGGATCAAATCAGAGTTGAGTGTGCTCACCGATACTGATGTCGGTGCCATCCTCGCCGCTGCCGACAAGATCAAACCTCGTGCGGTGGTCGTGGATTCGATCCAGACCACATACGATCCCGAAATGCAGAGTCCGCCAGGGACGGTCTCGCAGATTCGCGAATGCGCGTCGCACTTCTCCGACTGGGCGCGCACGCACGAAGCTGTTGTGTTCCTGGTTGGCCATGTGACCAAGGATGGCTTCATCGCCGGCCCCAAGGTGCTCGAGCATTTGGTTGACACGGTTCTGCAATTCGAGGGCGACCGCCGTCAGTGGATCCGGATTCTGCGCTGCCTCAAGAACCGCTACGGCTCGACACACGAAGTCGGGCTATTTGAGATGACGGAGCGCGGTCTGATCGAAATCGACAATCCCTCCGGGCACTTTCTCTCTGAACGCTCTCCCGATGTCCCCGGCTCGGCGATTGCGGTCGCGATCGAGGGACGGCGTCCGCTGCTGCTTGAGGTTCAGTCGCTGGTCGGGCAAGGGGGAGGGGTGCCGCAGCGTGTCACGACCGGCATTGATCCACGCCGCGCGGCGATTCTCATCGCGATTCTGCAGAATATCGGCGGCCTGCAGTTGGGCGGACGTGATGTCTATCTCAATCTGGCAGGCGGGTACACCACGGATGAACCGGCGGTTGATCTTGCCGCCGCTGTCGCCATCGCCTCGGCCACACTCAAACGTCCAGTGCAGGCGAACACAGTTTTCGTGGGCGAGGTAGGGCTCGCGGGCGAGATCCGAAGTGTGGCACAGATTACACCCCGTCTGGCCGAAGCCGAGAAGCTCGGGTTCCGTCACGCGGTGATCCCCGCCATCAACAAGCGCGATCTCTCGTTCGCGGGTGAACTCGAGATCACCGGTATTCGGCGCCTCGATCAGGCTTTGAGTCTCTTGTAAAAATTCGTGCGCGCCAGGAAGTCATCGCGAGTGTGGCGCAGCCGCCCTCGGCTGCGTTACGCAGGCGGAGCCTGCGCTAATTTTGGATCACCGGCTGAGCGCTATTCGGGGAGATGATTCCGCTGCTTCGCGTTGTGGCGCAGCCGGGGCTGTGTTACGCAGGCGAGGGCGCCTGCGCCACATGAAATTGAGCTATGGCGGCAACAGCGAGAGAGGGTGTGCGCAATACGCCCCCATCGATGGCGGAACCGCCATTTGCTGAATCATCTACGGTGCGAACGACGGCACGTCCCGATCCAGCCCGAAAAGCTCCCGCGCGTTCTGCCCCAGAATGGCATCGCACGCCCGGTCAGACAGCCCGATCGATTGCATCAACTCGAGTTGCTCTATATGGATGGAATTGCGCCATCCGCGCGGGAAGAAACTGGAATCAGTGCCAAAAAGGATCCGGGCCGGGCCGAACACTTCGAGAGTCCGTTCGAACACCTCGCGCAAACTGCTGAACTCGGATTGATCCTCCAGCCAGCAGTTGGAAGACGAGGTGTCCACATACACATTCGGACACTGAAGCCCCAGACGCAGAAGGGCACGCAGGGTGCCGCTCCCGAAGCTGGGAATAACAAAGTTTACATTGGGGAAGTCAGTCGCTGCACGATGGAGATCGCTGGGATCGACATAATGTGAATCGTAAACATCGGGCAGACTCCACCAGCGACGTGGTGGGATGCGTAGTCCGCCGAAGTGGACATAGACGACCAGGTGGTAACGCCGGGCCAGACGGTAGATTGGGTACGCCATTTCCGCCGAGGCCGAAAAGCGGTGCATCGATGGGTATAGAATCAAACCCCGGAATCCCAGAACGCGGACGGCGTGCTCAAGCACTTCCTCCGTTACAGGGAGGTAGGGATTGACACTCGCAATACCGAGAAATCGGTCGGGGAAGACACGCACCGCAGCCGCGACCGATGACTCATCTCCCGCAAGGCT
>JAGVEK010000277.1 GCA_020058315.1 Candidatus Zixiibacteriota bacterium | reverse complement strand
TTTTCAAGTGGCGGAACTGGTCTATGATGTTACGGTGCGGTTCTGTGACAAGTACATTGCCAAGCGCAGCCGGACCCACGACCAGATGGTGCAGGCGGCGCGCTCCGGAGTGCAGAATATAGCCGAGGGGAGCCAGGCCTCGGGGACATCGAAGAAAACGGAACTCAAGCTGACGAATGTCGCCCGTGCCAGCCTCGAAGAACTGCGACTGGACTATGAAGACTTCCTGCGACAGCGCAGCCTGCCCCTGTGGGACCGAAACGACCCGCGCCGCGCAGCCCTGATTGCCCGACGGCCAGCCACGGCGGATGCTGTGGCGCAGTGGGCGCGGGAGGTGAAGACTGGACTGAGTGGACAAAGTGGACTGCATGGACAGGGTGAACAGATTCAACCAAGTGGACAGGCACTCCCGACGCCTCCGTCCACTGCGTCCACGCCGTCCACTTCGTCCATGCCGTCCACTTCATGCACACCGTCCACCTACCCCGAAATCGCGGCGAACGGCGTGCTCGCCCTGATTGCTGTGGCGTGCAGCCTGCTTGACCGGCAGTTGGCCGCACAGGCTGCTACTTTCAAGCAAGAGGGCGGATTCACCGAGCGCCTCTATCGTGAACGACGCCACAACCGCAAGCAGGGACAATGAACGACCCAAGACCCCACGCCCCGGGGGTCAGGGCCACCCCGTCCGGGGTCTCGGTCAGCCCGTTGGAACCCCCAACTTGGGGTTGTTCCCACGGGACGATCATTGTATCCTGATGTCGGCGCGGACGATCGCCCACAGAGGGGATAAGCGAGGCGGTCAATTACCGCAGTCTCGACCGGAGTGTATGGCAGCCCGCCGCGGCGGGGGAGATAACCCGATGGCTCAGCAGGAACTCAAAGAAGCGGTCTGGGAACTGTTGCAGGAATACGCCCGCAAAGACCCCGCGATGACGATCCACTCCGACATCGTCATCCGAAAGTTCCCCAAGGTCAATGAACAGGAGTTGATCAACGCCATCGGCGAGTTGATCCTCGACGGACGTATCAGCGCCAAATCGGCAACGGTTGACGCCTATGGTAACGCCACCGCTTTCCACATGCGTGTGCGCGGGGGAGGGGATCGCCCCCCTGAGGCCTCCAAACCGCCCCGGACCGGGATCAGCAATTTCAGCGTTGGATTCGGCGACACCAAGGCTGCGACCAGCCAGAGGGAAACCGAGGAACCAAAGCCGCCCAAGAAAGTCGGCATGCATATCAAGGACGACAAGATCGGTGTCGGCTTTGGGGTCGATGACCAACCGTCCGCGCCGCCGCGGGCCGTGCCTCCCGAGGAACGCCCGGAACGAGTGAATGTCTCACTTGGCGGCAAGAAGGAAGCTTACGCCGCCTGGCAGGAGGAGGCGGAGCAGCACTTTGCCGATGAGGTGGCCTCGTTCTTCGCCGAACTCGACATGGCCGAGGCCTCTGATCCTGCCGCGAAGAAGCACCTGACTGATCAGTTGATGGTTCTGATCGCGATGTTCCAATCAGAAGAGACTGCGGCATTCGCGACACCGATCAGCAAATTGGCCGTGCTGAAGACTCGCGTCGAACAGGTCGCGCCCGAGCTGGTCAACGATTACATTCTCCTGATCCAGACCGCCGTGCGGGCGTGGCTGGGGAGAGTTTAGCGCGATAGCTTGGCATATGGGCGGACAGGCGAAACAGGGCAGCGAGAAACATCCATTTCTCGAGAGGTATCAGCACTTGCTCACTTTGGGTAGCGTCGCTCTGACGGCTGTAACACTTCTCTTGATGTGGCGAACGTTTTCGTCACAGAGTCGTTTCGGGGATCGCCAGTTGGACCTGATGTCTCATCAGAACGATCTCTCCGAGAGACTAACCAGCCTCGAAGAGGCCACCACCGCGCCCCAAGTGCTTGTTTCCTTGGATACTGCCGGGTTCCGCACCCGAAACGACAGCACGTTCTTCCGCTACTCATACGAGATCGCGAACGTTGGGCAGACGCCCGCCTTAGACCTGACTTCCTCCTCCGGATTGAGACCCAGCCGGGACTGCAGGTCTTCGGACTTGTTCCGCCAGCCGAGCAATGTCCCTAGAGACTACCTCTTCCCCGGTAAGAACCTAAGGAAATCGAAAGAGTTGTTTGTCTCTTGGTACCGCTCGATCCTTGAGGCGAGGAAGGATACAGCTCTTTACTTTCACGTGGGAGTGTCATTCATGAACGCGCTTGGTGATCACCGGCTCATCCACTCGGTCCATTTCATCAGGCTCAATCCAATCCCTGACCCTGACGGCGTATACTTCATTGTCGAGCGGAGTCAATCCTCGGAATACTCCCGCTATCGGTCAATCCGCCGCGGTGAGTATTTTTCTCTGACGGACTCGTCCTTTCTCGATTCGGTCTTCTCGCGGAGCCCACAGTAGCATGAACAAACATCAGCGTACCATCCAGAAGCCCGCCGAACTGACTGGCACCGGACTCCACACCGGAGTCCCATCAACCATCCGCTTCCTGCCCGCGCCGGTTGGGACAGGCGTGGTCTTTCGCGTGCCGGGCGGCGGCGGGTTGATCGATCTCAAGGCGGATATCAGCCATGTGATCGATGTCAACCGGGGCACGACCATTGCGCTTGGCGATGCCAAGGTGCACACAGTCGAGCACGTGCTTTCGGCGCTCGCAGGGCTGGAAATCGATAACTGCCTTTGCGAACTGAACAACATCGAGCCGCCGGTCGGCGACGGTTCCAGCAGGCCGTTTGTCGATGCACTTCTTCAGGCTGGGATCGAGACCCAGGACGAACCGAAGACGTATTTTGAACCCGACGGGCCGATCAACTACTCTGAACCCGCCCGTGGCGTCGATCTGATAGTTCTTCCTTCCGAAGATTTCCGTGTCACCTTCATGGTCGACTACCGAAACCCGGCGCTGGGGACACAATACACGACACTCGGCTCGCTGGAAGACGAGTATGTGAACGAGTACGCCCCGGCGCGGACGTTTTGTTTCATGTCCGAAGTCGAGTTTCTCCACAAGCAGGGATTGATCAAAGGTGGGAATCTCGAAAGCGCAGTCGTCATTTGTGACAATGGCTACACGCAGGAAGACGCCGACCGCCTGCAAGAGATCTTCCACTACCCGGAGAAAGT
Organism: Candidatus Zixiibacteriota bacterium; assembly: GCA_020058315.1. GTDB lineage: Bacteria > Zixibacteria > MSB-5A5 > WJJR01 > WJJR01 > JACRMA01. The sequence goes on along the minus strand of JAGVEK010000277.1, from coordinate 4,070 downwards.
CCGGATTGGCAAGACGGGGATTCTCGCCGATGTTCCGTTGCGATTCCCCAATGAGCCGGTGCGCCACAAGGTCGTCGATTTGATTGGTGACCTGTCGCTGATCGGCATGCCGATCAAAGCGCACATCCTCGCCGCGCGTTCCGGTCATGCCGCCAATGTGGCTCTGGCACGAAAGCTGCGCGCGGAGATCGACAAGAAGCGGCTCGCCGACAACTACAAAGCGCCGCCGCCCGAGCAGGGAGTCCAGCTTGATGCACAGGCAATCGCCAACATCATGCCGCATCGCTACCCGATGCTCCTGATCGACAAGATCACAAACCTCAAACCAGGAAAGCATGTCACGGCAATCAAGAACGTGACCTTCAACGAACCGTATTTCCAGGGCCACTTCCCGCACCATCCGGTGATGCCGGGCGTGCTGATTGTCGAGGCGATGGCCCAGGCGGGCGGGCTGATGCTGCTCCACATGATCGAGAATCCGCAGCAGATGGTGGTCTACTTCCTGGGGATCGACGATGCGCGATTCCGCAGACCCGTGCGGCCCGGCGACCAGTTGCGCTTCGAAGTGGACATGCTGTCTTTCCGGCGCGGTATGTGCAAGATCGCCGGACGCGCCTTTGTCGACGACGTTCTGGTCACTGAAGCGACGATGATGGCGATGTTGATGGAAAGGTAGATGTTGGATTCGGTCGCATCTCTTGATGCACCCGATTGTTGCCATAGGGGAGGGTCCAAGACCCGCCCAGCACTTCATACGGATCACAAAACTTTCTAGATCAAGACAGGAAAGTGCACATCGTGACTACCTCGACCCAGATTCACCCCACAGCAATTGTCAATTCCGCCGCTCGTCTTGATGCCGGCGTGGTGGTCGAGCCCTATGCCATAATCGACGCCGATGTCGAGATTGGCGCGGATTCGGTTATCGGATCCCACACGCGAATCGCCGATGGAGCGCGTCTGGGTCGCGAAGTGAAGGTGCACCACGGAGCGATCGTTGGCACAGTTCCCCAGGATCTGAAGTTCGGCGGAGAGAAAACGCTGTTACGCGTGGGCGACCGCACGGTCATCCGCGAGTATGCCACGCTCAATCGCGGCACACTCGCGCGAGGCGAAACTCGAGTTGGTGCTGACTGCCTGCTCATGGCCTACACTCATGTCGCCCATGATTGTCTGCTCGGCGACCGTGTGATCATGGCCAACGCCGTTCAGTTGGGCGGACATGTGACCATTGGCGACTGGGCGATCATGGGCGGCGGCGTCGTCGTGCATCAGTTTTCGATGATCGGGGAGCATGTGCTGGTTGGCGGCGGGTTCCGCGTGACCCAGGATGTGCCGCCGTACGCGATCGTGGGTGGGTACCCGTGCAGGGTTGTATCGGTCAACAAGATTGGCCTCGAACGGCGCGGGTTCTCTGAGGAACAGGTTACCACGCTTTCGCGGGCTTTCCGGATTCTGTTCCGGTCCAAACTGAATCATACACAAGCGCTCGAGAAACTCCGAGACGAGAAGCTGGATTCTTCCGAGATCAGACACCTTCTCGAATTCATTGCCTCCTCCAAGCGGGGAGTGATGCGCGCATGAACCGCCCTTCCTCCGGTGGGCGGCCAGCGATCGGTGTCGTGGGGGTCGGGCACCTGGGTGCCCATCATGCACGGATCCTTCACGAATCGGCCGGCTGGCATCTGGCCGGCGTGTACGACATCGACTCGAATCGCAGCCTCGACGTGGCGACACAATACGGATTGCCAGTGTGCCGCGACATGGAAGAGCTGCTGGGGCGGGTGGATGCGGTCTCTGTCTGCACTCCGACGGAATCGCATTTCCCCATCGCCTGCCGGGCAATCGAACTCGGGCGCCACATATTCGTCGAAAAACCGGTCTGCGCATCAAACGCAGAGGCCGAGTCGCTGGTCGATATGGCCGGCCGGGCGGGCGTCCTCGGGGCAGTAGGTCAGATCGAACGGTTCAATCCAGCCGTCAGCGCGGTGCGTGACCGCATCGGCTCGCCTCGCTTCATCGAAGCGCACCGCCTGAATCAGTTCTCCCTGCGCGGTCTGGCAACCGATGTGGTGCTGGAGTTGATGATCCATGACATCGATCTGGCGCGCTGGCTGGTCGGGGAGGAACCGGCCGAGATCCGCGCCTCGGGAGTTGCGGTCCTTGCGGAGACGGATGACATTGCCAACTGCCGGCTCCAATTTCCGGGTGGCTGTGTCGCAAACCTGACGGCGTCACGTATCTCGACCAATCCGATGCGAAAGATCAGGATATTCTCCCACGATCACTACACATCGATCGATCTGTCACAGAAATCCGCCGACTCTTATCGTCTATTTCGTACCGGCGAGGATCTGCCCGCAAAAGAATACATGACGCTGGCTGAGGGTCAGGGGAGACGCGTGGCACGCTGGACGACTCCAGTGACGATATTCGATGCACTCGAGGCGGAACTGGCCGATTTCCATGAAGCGGTGGCGGCGGGGCGCGCGCCACGGGTGAGCCTTGCGGAGGGTGCAAAATCTTTACGCGTGGCGCTTGACATTGTTCGGACGTGCCGGGAAGCTGCGTCGGTGTCACTCTTACCCGTTGCGGCCCGGTAGGGACGAACCGTCCTCCGGTATCTTGTTGGATACGGAAGTTGCGGGTGGGCCGCCGCCCGACGAAAGAAGCGCATCCGACCGTCCGTAGGGGCGCCCCTGTGTGGGCGCCCTCTCAGCACGGTGAGAACGGGCGGCCACACAGGGCCGCCTCTACGATTGGAACATCGGGCGGGCGTTTAGGAGGACGACATCATTCACTCGGAGAGTGTGAGACAATTCGGATTCCATCCGCAGGGGCGTATTGCAATACGCCCCTGTAAGCGTGTAACTTGACAAGCGTCTTATGTTACTTGCACCACCCAAATCCCTCTGCATCGTTGCCGGCGAGCCGTCGGGGGATCTCCATGGTTCTCTGTTGGTCGCGGAACTCAAGCGGCGGCACCCCGATTGGTCGATCTGGGGTGTTGGCTCCGATCGCATGGCCGCGGCCGGATGCGAACTTTGGCAGGATGCGCACGGTTGGGCGGTGATGGGATTCGCCGAGGTCTTCCGCTCGATCCTGAAATTTCGTCAGCGTCTCCACTCACTGCATCGAGAGATCAAGAGGCGTCGTCCCGATGGCGTCATTCTGATCGACTTCCCGGGATTCAATCTCAAACTCGCCGGCAGAGTGCACGCGGACCAGATTCCGGTTCTCTACTACATTGTGCCGCAGCTCTGGGCCTGGGGCCAGGGACGTATCAAGATATTCCAGCGCTGCATCGATCGCGCGATCGTTGTCTTCCCGTTCGAGAAGGAGTTCTTCAAGCACTATGGGGTGGATGCCGAATGGATCGGGCATCCGCTGGTTGATCTGGTCCGGCCATCGGCAGCACGTGAAGTCCTGCGGGAGCGGTTCGGTGTTGCCCCGTCGCAGCAGCTGGTCGCTCTGATGCCGGGAGTCCGTGTCCAGGATTTGAATGCGCACCTCCCGCTTTTCACTGAAACGCTCAAACTGATTGCGGAAACTGTTCCCGGAGTATGCGGGTCCGTCGGTGTTCATCGCTCCCTGAGCGAGACGACGACAGTTCTTTCCGAAGGTCCCGTCCCTTTGTCGATGACTCCGGATGTCTATGATCTCATGGCCGCGGCCGACGTTGTGCTCACAAAAACCGGCACAACGACGGTCGAGTGCGCGATCCTCGGCACACCCATGGTGACCGCGTATCGGACGGGCGCAGTCAACTTCGCCATTGCAAAATCGCTCGTCAAAGTCCCCTATGTCGCGATGCCGAACCTCATTGCCAAACGGCGGATCGTTCCCGAACTTGTTCAGTCGGTCGCCACAGCCGCCGCGCTGGCGCGCGAGGTGATCGCCTTGCTTGAGGACGATTCCGCGCGCAAGACGCAAGTGGATGGACTGGCTGAGGTGAGGGAGAAGCTGGGACCACCGGGGGCTGTCCAACGTGGTGCCGACGTCGTCGAGCGGTCCCTGCACGGAGCCGGGTGATTCCGCTATGTTGACGCTCTTTTATCGGATGTTTCAAC
>JAGVEK010000061.1 GCA_020058315.1 Candidatus Zixiibacteriota bacterium | reverse complement strand
GACGGTCCAGAGGTCGCCTGTCAGGAAGTTGAGTATCCGGCGTAACATCAGCACCTGTGTTGTCCAGCGCGTTGGATCGCTGACCGGCACAACGAGACGAATCTCGCGCGTCCAGGCGTCCTGCGACTCTGTCGCACGGCAGATCCGCGTATCGGCCGCGTATACAAGGGAAGCGAGGACAAGTAGATCCAGCCCGATATTCGATGGGAAGAGGCTGAGCTTCTTGAGGTCATCGAGGGCGCGTCCGATGCCGAAGCCCAAGCGTTTCTCAGCGGAAACAAGGAGAAGGTCCGTGACAACTTCGTCTGTCGCTGTCGGAATCCTCGCTTTGTCTAGGACACCGAGGCGCCCGACGATGACGTGTCGCCTCATGTCACTTCAACCTCTCTTTCACCCAAGGTCTCTAGAATGGTGAACGCTGCTTCATAGACCTGATCGACAAAGCTAAGTACCCGGTCCATTGTCAACGTCTGAAACGCATCTCGTGCGGCTGTCAAAGCGTCAGCGACCCCTCGTTGGATGAAATCTCGAAGCTGTGCCTGAACTCGCTCGACTGCCCGGACATTGGTTGGCAGAAACACAACCTTCGTGCCAATGTCGTTGCAGAGTCGGGCTTCGATGGAGTGGCTGGCGTAGAGTTCGAACACAGTCTGTATTTGGTCGGCGGTTAAAGCATCGAGGTCGGTAATGCCGAGTCCGGCTAGGTCGGCGATGGTCTCGATGAATGCCTCACGAGCAATCCCCTCATCGACAGTCCCCCCCTCTGGACAGACGTAGTCGGCTAGTCCCAGGAAGATGTCCTCGATGGGCTGGCCAGCGAGGCTTTCAAGGTTAAGCGCCCGCAATGCCTGCTGTGCGCCGCGCGCTTGAGCGTCGGATAGGAAGCCAAGGAGCTTCGCACCGACAACTCGCGATGAACCCATGCGTCGTGCCGCCTGGCGCGCACCGCCCGAGGCCTTCGAGACATAGCCAGCGATGGCGCGTCCGAGGCTGGCGCGGTTGCTCCCGTTCGAGCTCGCAAATTTGGAGAAGTTGACGCGTGCTACCCGAAAGCGGTCAGATGTAGGCGCAGATTGAGGAATCGGCCAGTTCGGCGGGACCGGGAGAGAACCACCAGGTGGGCTGTCGGCAGTGGTCTTGTTCGCGGGATTGTCAGGGGAGGCCGCTGGCGGGGCCGGACCGCTGTCTGAGTCTAGCCACGTTGGTACAAGTGGCGTACCGCCGCCGGGCCCACCATAGGAACTTGAGGTACCCATCACCGCCGCCCAGGTTTGAGTCGTTGTGCAGCAGTTGCAGCGGTTTTGAGTACAGAGTTCTGGCTTGAGGTAGCCCAAGATCCAATGAGTTGGGCGAGGCGCGTTGCTGGCTCGGCATTCGTGATCACGCTCCCCCATCCCTGGACTGCCCATGCGCCAACTTCATCGGCGGGCAGACTTTCCAGTAAATCAACAAGGTTGGCTTGGAGTGCCGGATGTGCCCTGACCAGGACCATCAGGCCAGCAATTCCGGGTGGCTCCGTCTCAAGCGCATCGCTAGCGATGATACGAGTACGCACCGCTTCGAAGACTTGTTCGGCTTCGGGTCCTGCGAGTTGTTTCAGACTGGTCTCCAGACCTTGTACGGCGAACTTGGACCCAAACAGTTGCTCTACAACGGCAGCCAAGTGGCCAAGGGCCGAGGTGCTGCCGAAATAGTCCTTTCGATCCTTGGTAACGAAGAGATATGGGCGCAGATCAATACCCGCGAGCGGAGGCTTGATCGCTGCCCACGCACGAATTGGTTTCGACGACAACCATTCCGCGGAAAACAAGGCCTCATCCGGTTTCGGGCTCTTCGGCCTAGCGATGTCGTCCCCATCGGTATGGGTCTTGTCCTTGGCGGCTACCTTGGCTGCAACTGCTCCTTTCGGAGCCTCCCCGACGGCCGCTTCCAGCAGCGCGAGATCGTCGCAAAGCCCTTTTGGTGATGCGGCAGTTGTAGTCGCGATCTGGTCGAACAGCCGCGGGAGGAAGCGTTCGGCCAGCATCAGCTTTGCGAGGACGGGGAGCTTCACTTCATCGCCGAACCCACGTGCCTCGGCTATCCTCTGCCGCAGCATCAGGGTGTTCAGGAACCGCTTGATCTGGCGCGGATTGCCCTTCGTGCCACTCGCCAAGATCGGACCGATTTGGTCGCTTAGCGTGAGCGCATTCTGCGCCCGCCCCGCCTGGTCGCCCAGTGCGATTCGCACGGTGGCGGCATCGAACGCAATGGCCTCCCAGGGTTTCTTCAACCGTTCTCGCGCAATCACGATCAACTTTCCGAACGCCGGGTCATCCTCACCAAGTTCAGCACCAATCAAGAGGAGCGTGACATAGATGCGGGTCTCAGTTTCTCCGAGCGACGGGATGCGGAACGGAACTTGGATGAGCTTTTCGAGATAGTTGCGTGCGTAAGTCTGCGGCCCTGTAGTATCAGGCAACTCGGGGAAATGCCTCCGAACGGCATACTCGATCATAGCCTCGTCAGCGGCCACCACGAATGCCGTGCCAGCAGTAAAGACAAACAAGCGGACCGCTTCTAAGGTTTCGATAGCCGTATCGGGCAAGCAGCGGTCGAGATCGTCAATCAACACGACCAGTCGCTTAACACCAGCTTCCTTCAACAAGCTGTCGAAGGCCTTGCGAAATTCACCGATCTCCTCAGGAATATTCTTGGTTTCAGGTTCTGATTTGATGAGGGACTGTACGCCAGCTAGCGCAGCTTCGATGTTCTCCTTCGTCGCGAGCGCTGCTGGATCGGCTAGCGCACCCTGTAGACTCGATGTGATGGCGTTAATCTGATCGGCAGTCGGGATACCGGTGAATACGGTGAGAGCAAGCCCACCGGCCTTCTTGGCGACTTTCAACCAGTCGATTCGGCGAAACACATCTTTAACCACACCCGACGCCTTTGCGAGCGCTGGGCGCTTCTCCACAAGACCCGTCACGATGCTTTCGATGAGAGCGATCTTGGCATCTTCAAAGCCTTGAAACCGCCAGCCATTGAACTTGAGGCAGAGGACGCTTTTCTGCTTGTCGAGCCCTACCTCGATCATCTCGAGGATGCTCGACTTGCCAGCACCCCAATCGCCGTGAACTCCAACGGTCACGGGATGGTCAGGACGGTCACAGAGCAGCCTAACGATGGTGACCGCAATGGCTTCGTTGTTGAGGAGGTCAACCTTTGTTTCTTGGTCGCTGAGGAACATGGTTACCTGTTCCCTTTCATTAGCCATATGACAATGTTCCCTTTACCTCGCTATGGAGCTAAATGTGTGGGATATTTGCACCAGTAGCTGCAGCACTCTCAGGGGCCTCGTCAGCTTCAGCGCGCTGTTCGGCGCCGACATCGCGAAGGCTCAGGTTCATCTCTGTGCCTCCCCGCCGCGCAGGAAGCTGGAGCCCCGGGCGAGCCGTGCCTGCAGCTGCTCCGCAACGAAGGCGCTCAGTTTTTCTGGATCTGTCCACTTATGAGTGCGTCGGGCGGCGTCGAGGTCGTGCCTCCGGATCACGGCGCGTAGGATCTCGATCGGCTGATCGCGCAGCCACAGACGAAATTCTGCTTCGCCGCGCCTCTTGGATTCGGCGTAAATGTCGGGGAGTTGCTTCAGAGCCTTCGGCGCACGACTCCTCTTCTTGGTAACCATGCCTTGGCTAGGCGAGCTCAGCACCCCTTCGAGGCGGGTAGCGAAGTCGGAATTGCGAGCCGCTTCCTCTTCGAGCAAGGCGACGAGTCGGCGAAGCAGGGTTAAGAAGGTCTTTTTTCTTCGCATATGAGCTTGATCTCCTGAGTCAGGCCGCGGAGGCTATCGTAGGCGGCGCCATATTTCCCTTTCAACGTGTGAATGTCGGCCTCGACATCCGCTCCCCTCCCTACAGCAACGGTCTGCGGAATGGTATTGGAAAAGAGCGGCGGTTGGGACAGAGTGCCATTCTCGCGAAAACGCCCAAGCCGTTTGTTCCTGAGGTCCTCGATAACGCGTGCGTGGAGATTGTTGGCCTGGACCTTGGTTGCGACGATACCGAGCGCGGGTATCGGTCGTTGGGTATCGTTGGCGAATTGAGCGATATTGTCCACAATCTGGTAGATGCCCCACGTCGAGAGAATATCTGGAATCGTTGGAATGACGTAACCCGTGGAGATACGAAGGCCGTTCTTCGTCACGGTCCCAAGGCTCGGCGGGCAGTCGATCACTACGTAGTCGTAGCGCTCAAGAACGGGATCCAGAGCAGTGCGCAGGATTTCCAGAGGACTCGTGGTGAAATTGCCGGAGAGCGCAATCATCGGGATGCGATCCTGCAGATCAATCAGCCGGATGCTCGATGGGAGCAGGTCGAGCCGAGGGATCCCATCACTGATAGTCGAGACCTGACGTGCGATGGCGCTTTCGATGTCAAACCTGGCCGGTTCGTGTGGGCTGAGCCGATCGGCGAAGAGCTGCGCCACCGTGCGACCGGCAGCGTCCATCTCGGCCCACTGCTTTTCCGAGATCAGGGTGACGGTGGCGTTGGTTTGTGGGTCAAGGTCGACGAGGAGTACGTGCTTGCGGTCTTCGTGCGCCAGGATCTCTGCAACTGCCACTGCTGTGGTGGTCTTTCCGACGCCTCCCTTAAGGTTGATGAACGAGATCACGTGGGTCTGCTTGCGCTGGAAGCTCTTAACCCAGGCTTCGACTTTCTCTCGCTCCCACACCGGACCGCTGTGCAGCTCCTGAACTGGCTTGGGAAAGTCGTCGTACCGAACGCGCCAATTGACGATGGCCTGCTTCGTAACTTTCGCAAACTCAGCGATTTCCGCGACGCCAACCAACTGCTCTCTATCCATGTGTGCCTCCACTTGTATGTGCTAATCGCACACATAATAGGCTATATCGTGTACTTTGTCAACAAAATAGTTGATTTGTTTTGATATGCCCTGTTCGCTCTCAGAGCAAGGACTCGCGGCAGGCGAGCACCACGCGGTGGCCGAGGTACACCGAACGTTGTAGGAGGGAGACTTAGTCCAGAGGTATCCAGTGAGCGTCACCGTCTGCATCCCGGTCCAGATCGTTCAAGTTGATCACATGAAGCATGGGGGTGCAACCGCCCTGCTCGGCGGCTCGGACGGCCATCTCCAGGGCATCCGGGCCGTCATCATGCTTACCCTTCGGGAAGAACCGGCATTGCTCAAGCAGCAGCGTGTGCTTGCGGCACATCTGGACTGCCCCGCCCTTCAACCACGGGTGCAGCGACTGGATGCGCCTGACCTTGGACTCGGAGGTATGTTTGACCCGCTCAATCGGCGGGTACTGGCCCAGCTCACGACCCCGCCGCTCCACTTCCTGCGCCAGGAGCTCCTGGAACTGATTGGTTTCGATGGCGAAGCGCTCGAAGCGGTACCGCTGGTAGTAGGCGAAAATGGCCTCAATGGTCTGGGTTGGCGTATAGCGCTGGAGGTCGGCCTCCACCACGTACATGGACTTGGTGCGCCGGTCTCTCGCCAGGATCACGATGGCTGTGTAGTCCCCACGCATCGTGTCCTGGCCAAGGCTGGGGTCGCAGGCGCCGTAGAACTCGACTTCATCACCCAACGCTCGAATCAGCGCCTCCTTGGAGACGTACTGCGCATCCCAGTAGGTGAACTCCTCCACGTTGAAGATGCAGTCACGGGGATTGATCGGTTCGTTCTGTAGTTCGCTGTTGAAGCTGATCGGGTCATCCTCGTACTGCTCCATCAGCCGGTAGAACGACCACCGCGCCGTCCAGAGCAGCTGTACCCCCTCATCCATCGCCGCCTGATGCGCCGTGTAGAACGCCCGCGCGGCCTGCGGCCCGTACGCGGCCTCCCACGCCTCCTGGCTGTTGTAGATGCGCGACCATTGGCTCCAGAGCTCGGTGTGGTGCGGCCAGGCAAGGATGGCCTTGTAGACTCGCTTGAGCCACTCCAGGTGTTGCTGGCCGTCGACATACTCCGCGAGCAGGCAGTAGGGGTGATACAGGGTACCGAGAAACAGGAAGTTCGTGTCCGCACTCCCCGCCTTCAAGATGGACCGCGTGAACCAGTCTCGAAGCTGGTCCCGCAACTCCAGGGAGAAGCTGTTCTCGGCGTTCTCCAGGTCATCCGCAATCACCAAGGTGGGCCGGTGGCGGCCAAACTTGCGGCCCCGGATGCGCTGGCCAGTGCCCAGGGCGAGCAGTCGGATATGGGTGGGCGTTTCCAATTCGGCGCGGGTCCAGGGGCTGGGTTTGGGACCGGCCAGCTCCGGAAAGTCCATCAACAGCTTCTGATTGTCGGTCAGCTCCTTCTTGACGTTCTCCAGACACTGGGTCGCTTGCGAGGCGGTCGCCGAGAGCAGCACGATGAACTGCTCCTGGTGGTAGCAGATCCCGTAGAGGACGTACGCCAAGGTGACCATCGTGGACTTGCCAAACTCCCGGGGTGCCGCAATAGCCAGCCGCTGGCCCCGCTGCTTCAGCAAGCCTTCAAGCAGGCTGTAGATTGCGAGGTGCGCCGCAGACGGCGCCTGGTGCAGATGCGGGGCGAGGTAGAGCTTTGCAAAGGCCACGAGCGACCGCTGACCGTGGGCGCGCCGAAGCTGGCTGGCTTGCGCGGCCAGGCTAGGTGCCATTGGAAGCCTCCGGCGACTCAGCCGCCTTCTGCTGCTCGGTCAGCAAGCGCTGGGCCTCTTGGTGGATCTTGGCCTGCTCCAGCCGTTGCCGGAGCACTGTGACCTGCTCGGCCACCTGCGGCTCGAGGCCAGTCTCTTGGCCCACCGTTTCGATCTCAGTAAGGATCTGTTCGGTGCCTTCGAGTGTGAGCTCAGCGCCTCCTTCACCCTCTACCCGGTGGATAAAGTCCCCCATGACCTGCTGCGGTCGCTGCGGTAGATAGCCAAGGGACTGGAGGCGGTCGAAGCGGTCGGTGAGGACTTTCGCGGCCAAAGCCTCCGCTTGGGCGCGTTCTGCCACCGAGGCCTCCTTCGTGCGGGCAAGGCGCATGAGGTGGGCATGGTGCGCCTCCGTCTTACTCAGATAATCCCCGATCAACTGCTTCGCGAGCTCGGGGCTTGGCGGGGCGGCGGCATTCCGGGCACGGAGCTCGACCAGATCGCGCTGGATGGTCTTCTCGCTACAGTGGAAGACCTGCGCCATGTGGCTGTAGGCGTAGCCCTCCAGGACTAGCGCCTCCACGCAGCGCTGACGCTGATCCTTCACCAGTGTTTTTGGCGAGAGCAGGCCGTCTTTGAGCTGTTGGATGATCGCAATCGCAGGTTGCTCCGCCAGCGGGGCCGCCGGCTCAGGCGTGCTCATGGGAGGCCTCCTGGCCGTACCGCGCCCGGATCTCTGCTGAGACTCGCTCCTTGCCCACGAAGGCGAGGTAGCGCCGCACGATGGCATCGCAGTAGCGCGCGTCGATCTCCAGACCATAGCAGCGCCGCTCAAGGCTCTCGGCCGCCATCAACGTAGAGCCGGAGCCGAGAAACACATCCAGCACCACTTCGCCGCGCTGGGAGCTGTTGCGGATCGCCCGCTGGGCCAAGGCGATGGGTTTCTGCGTTGGATGGATGTACGACTTCGTCGGATCTCGTTTGACCTGCCACAGATTAGGTTCAAGTGGCGGCCCCACCCAGTAGTGTGCAGCGCCTTTCAACCAGCCGTACAGACACTGTTCGGTCTGAAATGAATAGTCCGCGTAGCTGATCGCCGCCGACTCCTTCATCCAGCAGAGGACACAGCTGACGTGGAACCCCAGCTCTAGGAGAATCTGGTACATCGGGGGAAACTGGCGATGCCCCTGCCAAACGTAGATCGCGGCCCCGGGCTTCAGGTGAGGCGTGAGGGTGGCGAACACCTGCCGCATCCACGCCTCATAGTCGGCCTGGGGCATATCGTCTGAGTAGATACGGTCCCAGTGTCGTGATTTCTTCGGGCGGGTGTTTGGATTCGGTCGCGCACCCCCCATGTAGTTCACGTTATACGGAAAATCGCAGTGCAACAGATCGACCACCTGGTCGGTGAGGAGCTGGCGGAGGTGCGCAGGATTCCCTGCGTCGCCGCAGAGCAGCCGGTGTGCGCCCAGTTCGATGAGATCGCCTGGCTGGGTAATCGGTTGCTCGATGGCTGCAACCGCCGCCTCGACATCGAAGTCGTCCTCAGGCAGTTCCTGCTGCCGATCGAGGAGCTCGCTGATCTCGGGTGGCTCGAAGCCGGTCAGGCCGACGTCAAACTCTGGAACCTGGGCGAGTTCCTGCAAGAGGGTGGCGAGCTTCGCCTCGTCCCAATCGCCCTGAATCTTGTTCAGGGCGATGTTAAGGGCTTTCTCCTGCTCGAGAGGCAAGTCCACAACACTGACGTCCACCTCTTGGACGCCTTGCTCGAGGAGCACCTTCAAGCGCTGGTGACCGCCGACCAGATGGCCGGTCCGCTGATTCCACACCAGCGGCTCCACGTAGCCAAACTGCGTCAGGCTCTGCTTGAGCCGTTCGTAGGCGGGATCACCGGGCTGAAGGTCCTGGCGGGGGTTGTAGGGGGCAGGGTTGATGGAGCGAATTTGGATACGGCGGATTTGCATCTGGTCCTCCTGGTTGTGCTGCCATGCCGCAGGCCACATGTGCGCCTGTCCAAGAGGGCCCAAAATAAAAGAGGCACCTCTGGACACTCGCTCACTTGTCCAGAGCTGCCTCTACGTCCACGGCTGCATCGCGCTCCGCAATCGCGGAGCCTAGCCCCACCGCTCGTATTCTCTACCTGGGCGCTATGGCGGGCGTAGACCAGGCTTCGGCAAGCTCTCAGCTCGTCTTGCTAGCCGAGCTCAT
>JAGVEK010000335.1 GCA_020058315.1 Candidatus Zixiibacteriota bacterium | reverse complement strand
TTCCGATCTGGGCGATGTGGCACAAAGCCAGTGCGGCCGACTGGGTCGATCGCGGCCGGATGCTACTCGCCGCCGAGTCCCCGCGCCTCGCCTTCCAGAGCTTCGTCCGCGCCCTGGCGCTGGCGCCGCGCGACTAGTCGTCGCCGCGAGGGTCCTCACCACTGTCATCAGCCCCACCCAAGCTGACCTTTTCTGAGCAAACGCCACCCAAGGTAGAATCGCAGAAATTGTCGCTCGGCGTGGGGCATATTGGGTCTTGAAAATCGCTGTACGGGAAACCGTACCGGGGGTTCGAATCCCTCTCCCTCCGCCATTCCTAAGTTGTTATGCCGGTTCCGCCGACGATGATGGCGTGCATGGATCGCCCGTCGTGGCAGGAACGTCACCTTCAACCGAGGCAGCCGCTCATGGTCGCGCCCAGCGATGGGGAACTTGACAAGTGTCCTGGGTCATGGCTTAACATGGACATGGTTGATAACTCGGCCATGTTAATAATCATGGCCATGTGAATTAATGGCATCAGAAGCACCACCGGTAACTAGCAGAATTGCTAGCCAATTCGAACAACTGCTGGCCGAAGCTTTCAGGCGCGTCGGCTGGGACGTAGTCCGCGAGCCGGCTGGACGTAACCGGGAAATCGATCTGCTCGTCCGACACGGAGCCTTACATTACGTCGTCGAGCTGAAGAGCGCTTCAGAGGGACGCCGTGACCGCCTGATTCCGCTGCTCGCACAAGCGATTCTGCAGGCGCAGGCCGCGGCGCACCGTCTCGGTCCCGACGCCGTTCCGATGGCCGTCGTTGCCTCACCTCGCATCTCGGATGTCGCGGTGAAAGAGATCCGGCGCTTCGCAGAAGCGTACGCGCCCAATGTTGCCGTCGGCGTCCTCGACCTCGAAGGACTACGCGCGTTTGTCGGACGAGGGCTCGAGGCTCTCAATGCCCCTCGACCGCGCGCCAACGCAGCCGTCGTTTCAAGCCGCGAGTCCTCGTCACACCTGTTCTCCGATCTGCATCAATGGATGTTGAAGGTCCTTCTGGCACCGCACATCCCGGCCGATCTGTTGTCGGCTCCCCGCGGCGAGGTCCGCAACGCCTCACAGCTCGCACAAGCGGCGAACGTCTCCGCCATGAGCGCCTCACGGTTTGTCCGACAACTGAAAGCCGAAGGATTCTTGGACGAGGCCGCCAGCCTCATTCGCATCGTACGAGTTGGCGACCTGTTGTCCCGCTGGCGAGCCGTGCTCCTGCGATCCTCTCAGGAATGGCCGATGCGATGGATCATTCGCGGAGACCCGGCACGCCAGCTCGAGAAACTGTTGAAGTCCGGCGCGCCAGAATCGCCGCGCATGTGTCTTGGGTATTTTGCCGCCGCTGAGCAGCTCGGCTACGGGTTCGTGCACGGGATCAAACCGCACGTCTACATCGAGCACAAGCGCGCAGACGTCCTGCAGCATCTGGGTCTCGCACGTGCTCAGCCGGGTGAAGCCGTGGACGTCTATCTACGGCTCCCCCTGGCACCACAAGCTGTGTTCCGGGCCGCGGTGTGGCGGCTCGGGCTGCCGGTCTGCGACATTCTGCAGGTTTGGTTCGATGTCGGTAATCACCAGTCCCGCGGAGCGGCGCAAGCTGCCGAAATCGAACACCGAGTCATGCAGCCGCTATTAGCTGCCCAGTAGGGCATGGCCGCAGAACGAGACGTTGAAGCATTTGCACGACTGGTAAAGGCCCTTCGGCCACAGCTGACACTCGCTGTCTTTGTCGGCGGTTGGGCTCATCGGCTGCACCGTCTCCATCCGTATGCGCAGCATCTTGAATATGCGCCCCTCATGACGCGCGACGCGGATGTGGGTCTGCCGCTCCGGGCTTTTTCTGACGGGAACATCCGGGCACAGTTAATTGCGGCGAACTTTCAGGAACGATTTGTCGCCAACCACAGACCGCCAGTGACCCGGTACGAACTTGGCGAGTGCGGCGGCGGGTTTTATGCGGAGTTTCTGACGCCCCTCATGGGCGGCGAACATCGACGAGATGGCACTCCGGACGTTACTGTGCAGGTGGCCCACGTGAGCGCACAGAAGCTGCGGCACCTAGATGTTCTGTTCTACGCGCCGTGGGTGATCAGGCTGGATCGCGGGAACGGCTTCCCATTCCACCAGCCGACGGACGTACTCGTTCCCAACGCGGCTTCCTACATCGCGCAAAAGGCTCTGATTCATGGCAGACGCCGGCCAGATGAACGAGCCAGGGATGTGTTGTACATCCACGACACGATCGAGACCTTTGGACGCTCGCTAGAACACCTCCAGACGGAATGGCGGGAGCAGGTGCGTCCGCTCCTGTCTCGGCGCGCTGTTCGGGCAGTGGAAGCCGCCGCCGCGACGATGTTCGGCGACGTTTCCGATGTCATTCGAAATGCTGCCATTGAGGGAAGGCCAACCGGTCGAACACTTCAACCCGACATGCTTCGGCAGGTCGGTTACGCCGGCATGACCGCGATCTTCGGCTGACTTCCACCGTGGACAACGCCCCACCAACTCAGGCCTTGGTCACTTAGGCGTCGTTAATAAATAACAATATCAACTCGGCCGGTTACGATTCGGTCGAATCGTGTAATTCCAGTCGCCATGGAACGGGTGCCGTTCCAGGTTCACGTGTTTCATCTCGTCGTTGGAGACTCTCCGGCCGGTGGGATATTTTCGACGGTCCAGGCGGCAGATGACCGACAGGCCTTTCGCGGTGGTCGTTCGGGCGATCAAGTTCACGATCGTCTCGTAGTCGCGCAACGGCTCGCCTCGCCAGTTCGAGGAAATGAAGGAGAAGAGGCGATGCTCGACTTTGTTCCACTTGCTGGTCCCAGGCGGGAAGTGGCACACCGCGAGGGACACGCCGATCTCATCCGCGAATTTCTGGAGTTCCCATTTCCAGAGGCGAAGGCGCACGCCGTTGCTGCCCCCGCCATCGGCGGTGATGAGAATGGCGTTCGTACCGGGATACAAGCGACGGCCTTCTGTGCGCCACCACCCGCGGATCGACGCGACGGTAAAGGCGCCTGTATCGTGGTCGGTGCCGACGTTGACGAAGCCCGTATTTCGGCCCAAGTCATAGATGCCGTACGGATACGCCCGCGGGACGGCCGGGTGGGGAAAGTCGTGGCCGTTCACCGTGACGGGCTGTTTCGCCGGGAGCCACTGCTGGCCGCGATTGTCGTAGTTCCCCATTAACTCTTTTTTCTTGGTGTCGACAGAGATGACCGGCAGCCCACCCGCCAACGCCTTCTTCACGGCGGCATTGATATGGCGGAACTGCGCGTCCCGGTCGGGATGGTCGTCGCCCTCCTCGGTCTTGCGGTTGCCTTGCAGGCTGTAGTCCTGCGCGTGCAGCAGAGCGGCCACCTTCACATGGCTGATCGGATGCCGCTGCTTGCGCAGTTGGGCCGCAAGGGTCCGCGTGCTCTTACAGATCCAGCGCAGGGGCGATTCCGGATCGCCCCGGGTGTCGGGAGCAATCAAGCGGTCCAAGGCCG
>JAGVEK010000317.1 GCA_020058315.1 Candidatus Zixiibacteriota bacterium | reverse complement strand
TGCTGATCTCGGTGGCCCACCAGGAATCCTGTCCGCGGCGGGCGGACTGGATGGCTGGTGGGGTTCTCAGTGCGACATGCGACCCCACCATCCGCCCGCCGCGGCGGGTTCGCCTGCGGCGAACTCGCTTCTGGTGGGCCACCGTGGACGGGATATGCACGGGTCTGAAGACCCGTGGCACCGGACAGTCGGCAGGAATGGTGGCATCGAAGCGGATTCTAACGCAGGAGTGTGACGAGGTGGTCCAAGGCCAGCAGGTAGCCTTGTGTGCCGAGACCGGAGATGACTCCGCGGCAGGCGCCCGAAACAATGGAACGGCGGCGGAATGGCTCGCGCGCGAAGATGTTGGAGATGTGCACTTCGATTGTCGGAATTGGGATCGAGGCAACGGCGTCACGCAGGGCGACAGAAGTGTGGGCCAGCCCGCCGGGGTTGAGGATCACACCGGCGGCCGAATCTGCAGCGGCGTGGAGCCGGTCAATCAACTCGCCCTCATGGTTGGACTGGCAGAATTCGACAGTTACGCCCAGCTCTTTGGCACGCGTCGTGATGCGAGTGTCGAGTTGGTCGAGCGTCTCGCTGCCGTAGATCTCAGGCTCGCGCAGACTGAGCCGGTTGAGATTGGGGCCATTGAGGATTAGAATCGATTTGGGCATGATGGAACTCCAGCACTCATTCTCTCACCCATACGTTCACAAAGGCCAGTGCACTGCTGATTTCTCTGTCGGTCACATCGGCGAAGGAGTCCACCCGCCCGATGCTGCGGGGCAAGATCCAGACATTGTGGCCTGATGTCCGTTTCTTGTCGAATCCGAGATGAATGGAGATCTCTTTAGATCGAAATGCGGGGAGGCGCACCGGACGCAGATGCCGGCAGACTTGACACAGACATGCGAACTGCTCTTTGGTCCAGAGACCACGTTCGGCAGCCATCCACCCCGCCGCGACCATCCCTAGAGCCACCGTCTCACCATGGCGGAAGCGCTGGTAATTCCCCCATCGCTCGAACGCATGACCCAGAGTGTGACCGAAATTTAGGGCGCGTCTGGGACCGTGGTCGGTTTCGTCGGCGGCGACAATGCGCAGTTTGATTCGGGTGCATCGTTCGATCGCCGAATCTGGTATTGGCGCCCTCCCATCGATCCAGGCTTCCACATGCCGCTCGCAAGTCCGGAACAATCGTTCGTCGCTGATTACTCCATACTTGACGATTTCGGCGAGCCCCGAGCGTCGTTCGCGTACCGGCAGAGTTGCCAAAACCGAAGGATCAATCACAACGCCGGCAGGCTGGTAGAAGCAGCCAATCAGGTTCTTCCCGCGTTTGTGGTTGATACCCACTTTGCCGCCAATAGCAGCATCGACTTGCGCAACGATGGTCGTCGGCACTTGCCAGAGCGGCAATCCTCGCATGAAAGTGGCCGCGGCGAAACCGACAACATCGCCGACTGTCCCCCCGCCCAGAGCAATAATCGGTGTCTGGCGATCATACCGAAGATCGAACCAGCGTTCGTGGAGTCTCGACACCGTGGCGCTGGTCTTGATACGTTCACCGGCGGGGAGGATGGTCAGATTAACCGACCATCCTGCACGTCTCAGTGCGGCGCTGACACGACGACCCAGCAATTGGTGAACATGCTCATCGGTAACGACCTCGACTGCGCGCGGCAAAGCTGGTGGATTGAGCGCCCGGCCAATGTGATCGATCAGACCCTTTGCCAGGTAGACGGGAATCCGTTTGCCAGCAGTCCGTCCGACAAGGCTGGGCGTGACAGGGTGTGCTGAATGCGTTCGCTCACTCAAGCGGGCTGCTCCACAATTGGCGTCTTCCACCAGGCAACAATTCGGTCAGCGACTTCATCGCACGACAGTTCTGTCGTGTCGACAACGTGATCAGCAATCGACTGAAACAACCTCTGGCGATTCATCAGGATGGCTTCGGCGCGTGCGACAAATCGTTCGAAGCGCTCAGGCGCTTCCGGTTCAGAATCGCCGGTGACCGGGGAAACCAGCGGGCGGGAGCCATCGTCCTTGATGCGACTCCAGATCGCGGGCCACCCGGCTGTCAGGAGGGCCGTCCGTCCGGTCCGCCGCATGATATCGGCGATTAGAGGGGTGGTTGGCGCGCCTCCCCCCAGAGCGATGACAGCACCTGCGGAAATCACGATAGAGCGCAGCGCTCTGGTCTCGTGGTGACGGAAAGCGTCATGGCCCTCGATGCGAAACGTTTCGCCGATCGAGCGACCCGTCATTGACACGATCATCTCGTCGAGATCGTACAACTGACGCGACAGTCTGCGCGCGACCAGATTCCCGACAGCGCTCTTGCCTGTTCCCATGAACCCGGCGAGAAAGAGATGCCTCTTACCATACGCAATAATACTCATGCGCCTCTCTCAGCTTTCACCGGCGCTGGGGAGTCAGAAGCGGGCCAGTTCAATTTCGACAGCCCGAAGACCGCACCCAGCGCGACCAGGAATCGTGTCACCACGATCACCCATCCATGCCCGCCCATGGCCACGAACAACAGCGTGTCCTCGATGATGGCATGGCATAGCCCGAGGAATGCGGCGATGAGAAACACCTGTTTGGCGTCCAAGTCGCCTGATCGCGATTGCGGGATGAGGACACCGGCGCCATAGGCGATGCCGAAAATGATTCCGATCAGGAGAGGAAATAACGCCTGCGGGCGGAACCCGATCGGGCGAAAGACCGGATTGGTGGCGTCGATGAAGCGACCAAACCATCGTTGGGATTTGGCCCACTCCAGAAACATGATCAAGGGCATGACGATCAAGAAGATCTTGAGCATCAGCCCGCCAAGCCCACCGGCGATTTCTTTCACGATCTCATACATAATCTACCAAGTCAGCATCCTCACCGGGGGAAAAGGAGCGCGACCAGCCAGCCCAATGACCATCCGGCAACGATCCGCAGCGGCACAAGCACGAGGGCGGGTGCGCGCATCTGACGGAATATCGCCGCTTCCATGATATGGGAGTGCGAAACCCCCAAGACAACACCGGCAACTGTCACCGCAACCGGATCCCACTTGCCCGCTGCGATGACCGCAACGGCCGAGTAGATATTCACACAGTGCCCCAGAACCATGGCGAGTGCCGCCTCCCCTGGAAGCCGCCAGATCCCCATGAATGGTTCGAAGAAGTGCGCGATCGCCGGCAGGACCGGCGTATGATTCAGAAGGGCGACCACGGTGTAGACGGGAATCATGATGCGCATCAGCATCCAGAAGGTCGCGAGCCCCTTCTTGGCGCCAACCACGAGAACGTTGCCGTTAACACGCGTGAGGAAATCGTTATTCACCCGGCTTTCTCCATCGTCAGCAGCTCTTTTCGGACGCGCTCCGGAAAGCGCGTGCCGGTCCAAAGAAAGAGTGACTCCTCGGCCTGAGTCACCAGCATTCCCCATCCATTGACCAGCCGCGTGCATCCCGCCGCCTTGGCATCACACAACAGCTTTGTCGGTCTTGGCCGATACACAAGGTCGAAGACAATCAGAGCAGGTGGAATCTTCACACCGCGGGGAAGCGGTGATCGGTTCTCCAGACCGGAACCACCAACGGGAGTAGCGTTCACCAGCAGACTCGCGTCGGCCAGCCTCTCTTGGAGGGCGCTGGTCGTGAGGGTACAGACGCTCCAACGGCAGTTGGAGCGACGCTGACCGGGCAGCCGTGTGATAATTGATCGCCCCTTGGCCATCGACCTGACCGCAAACGTCACTTCACCGGCATGCAGTTCTTTAGCGAGTGTGTAAGCAACTGCCTGTGCCGCGCCACCAGCACCGATGACAATGGCATGTGACTTCCGGAGGTCTCGTTGATAGGGAGACAGCGCCTGATGGACACCGTGAACATCGGTGTTGCAGCCGACCCAGTCGCGACCCCGGCGGACGACAGTGTTGACCGCGCCAACCGCTCTCGCCACAGAATCGATTCGGTCGAGGCATCGCATGATGCGCACCTTGTACGGCTGGGTCACATTGAAACCGGCGATGCCGGCGTTCCCAGCCGAGGCGACGAAACGAGGGAGACCTGCGGGAGTGAGATCGAAGATCCCGTAAACAGCCTGCCAGCCAAGTTCGTCGAACACGCTACGGAAGATGATCGGGGAGAGTGAATAGGAAATACCCTGACCCACTACACCGTATATTCCACCGTTCGAAGAAGCCCGTCGTGAGATTCGGGATTTCATATCTTCTGCCGGCGGGATTTCAG
>JAGVEK010000498.1 GCA_020058315.1 Candidatus Zixiibacteriota bacterium | reverse complement strand
CACTGAATTTCCCAAGTTGATCACGCCTCTACTGCACGCTCGGCCTCATTTGCTCAGAGACCCTTGGGACTTGAGTCCATCGCCACGCGATCATCCAATCTGTAGCAGCCCTCTTCGGCGTACCAAGGCTGGCCATAAACACTGATGGCGGGTTGACTGCACCCGCCATCAGCGTCTCGCACGACAAAGACATGGCCGATCGAATTATGTCTCCGCCATGTGTCAGCCTATTCCAATCTATGTCCGCTGTGTCGGAATGTGAGATCCGGCCATTCTCACACCGGCGACTTGCGCTTTGCCGTGGCTCCCGTTGCCATTGAAGATGCCGTCGACGGCCTCCTTGTCAACATCCATAATGTACGGAATGCCGCTGACCGCGGCGGCCTCCGGAGTCAGGGCGGCCAGATCGTCGCGGGACATGTATTCCAGAGTGAATCGCCGACTGCCGGCCATAAGCTGACGCAGCCCCTGGGCAAGGCGCTCGTAGTAGGTATAGAGTCCGAGCGCTCCGGGTGGGATGCGCTCGAACGCTTCATCACCGAACTCCTTGCGCAGCTCAGCAGCCGTTACGAAGATCTGGTCGATGCTGTCACCGAATCGCTCGACATAGACCGGCAACTGATGGTCTTGAATTGCCTGCCCGATGGTCTTTCCGACCATCGCCGCTGCGATCGGCGAGCGCGCCATGCCCACGAGCTTCACAAAGGGAGCACCCAGGGCGAGACCCTTGAAGATCTGGTCTTCGAAGGTGAATCCACCGGCGACCGCGATGGCGGGAACGTATTGGCCGCTGGTGTGCAGGCGCATGGCGTACTGGTGGAGAAGCGAGTGCAGTTCAAGAGGCGGCACGCCCCATTCGTTCATCATCCGCCATGGGCTCATGCCTGTGCCACCGCCCGCTCCGTCGACCGTCAGGAGATCGATACCATACCGTGACGAAAATACGATGGCGCGCGCCAGATCAACCGGCCGGTAGGCACCGGTTTTGAGGAAGACGTACTTGGCGCCCATCTTGCGAAGATTCGCGACCGCCTGCGCGAAGGATTCTTCGGTCACCATGCCCACACGTGAATGCCGTTCGAACTCCTTAAATGCGCCGTGCTCGAAGGCGTTGATCACATTGGGATCGGTGGGATTCGGCAGGACGATATAGCCACGTTCGTAGAGCATTTGGGCTTTCTTCAGACTGCGAATCTTGACCTCTCCCCCGATGTCCTTGGCGCCCTGCCCCCACTTGAGCTCGACACACTCAACACCGAGTTTCTCGATCGCGTACTGGTGAACGCCAAGACGGCTGTCTTCGATGTTGGACTGGACGATGATTGCGCCGTAGCCGTCGCGCTGGTGGTCTTTGAACAGGTTCACGCGGCGCTTGAGATCCACTGTGTCGATGACGCGTCCGTCGCGGATGACTGATTCGACATCCATTCCGGCCACGTTCTCGCCGATGGTCAGACCTGTGCCCGCCAATGCGGAGCCGATAGCGAGTCCTTCCCAGTTGTTCTTGGCAATATCAGTTGACCCGATTCCAGGAATGATCCACGGGTAACGGAACTTGAGTTTCTTATCATGTCCGAATCGGACTTCCAGATTGACCGCTGGGAAGATCGCCTTGTCGGAATCGGGGGGCACGCCGAATGCACCGACCGCCGTGCCCATGATATTGAGATGAGAGTAATCGAGCGGGTATTCCTTCTCTGCGGCCGTTGTAATGACACCGAATGGCTGCGGGTAGATCACCTCGTGGCCGCGGAACGCGGACTTGCCGATCTCGCACATGCCGATGCACCCATCGACACAGGTCACGCACATGCCGGAGGCGGGCACGATCGACCCTTCCGTGCGGTTCTTGGTCAGGGTCGCGGCTGAGGTATTGGTTCTGGACAGTGACATATTGTATGGCTCCTTTCGTGCTCTAATCTTTCTTGATCTCGCAGGCGACGCACGGCGTCATGTAGCACATCACATCATCGAATTGCGGTTTCTCCACACAGGGCGGTTCGAGATTGCCGCAGCCGCCGCAGATGGCCTTATCGGGCTGGTTGAACGTGCAACGCAACTGGCAGGCAGGGCAAACGTAGATGCATCCTCCGCAGAGGCGGCACACTTCGGATTTGATATCGAAGGGGGTGCCGATGCTGCGTGTTTCACCGCGACCGCGGAAACCGATTGCGTGCGCCATCATTTGCTCGGAACACATCCGGACACACAGGCCACAGAGGATGCAATCCTCGTTTTCCTGACGGAATCGCTGCTGGCGCACTCCATGCTCGGAGGCCAGATCTTGAATCACCTTGGATTGGGGGCAGGAGGCGAGCAGCAGTTCGATGACCATCTTGCGCGCTCTCACCACTCTGGCCGAAGATGTGCGCACAACAAGCCCCGCTTCGACCGGGTACGTGCAGGAACTGACCATCCGGGCTTTCGGCCCCTCACCGATTTCCACTACACAGAGACGGCACGCGCCATAGGGCGGCAATCCTTCCATGTGGCAGAGAGTCGGGATTGGGAAGCCGAAGAATTTGGCGGCCACCAGAAGAGTGGTCCCCTCTTCGACGGTGACATTCAGTCCATTGATTCGCAGTGTGATCACAGGGCCACCCCTTCCGCGACCGGTGTTTCAACTCTGGTGTCCTTCGGCTGTGTGAATTCGAGGTCGCACCGGAGGCAGCGTCCTGCTTCACGGATCGCATCCTCGGCCGGCAAAGCGGCATCGACCTCAGCAAAACATCGTCTGCGCGATTCAATGTCCACGCGCGGTGTGCTGGCCCGATGGCCGTTGCCGGATTCATCGCCATTCGCCACGAAAGGCTCGATATAGATATGTGGCAGCCGGGCCGATCCCGGCTGGCGCAACGGTGCTCCTGCCAGGTAGCGGTCGATCATGGTGGCTGCTTTTTTCCCGGCGGCGATCGCATCGACCACCGTATTTGGTCCGGTCACCGCATCACCGGCAGCAAAGACACCGGGGCGGTTAGTGAGAAGAGTCGCCGAGTCGACATTCACCGTTCCCGCTTTGCTCGTTTCAATCAGACTCGAACCAGCCGCTTTGATGCAGTCGGTGTCGGAACCCTCACTGATGGCAACGATGAGCGTGTCGAGCGCTGCGGTGAACTCCGTGCCGGGGACCGGTTCGGGCTGCGGGCGGCCGCTGACATCCCGGGCCCCCAGCTTGTTCTTGAGGAATTCGACGCCGGTCAGTCGTCCATCCCGCTTCAAAATGCGCACCGGTGTGACCAGGGTTTCCAGCTTCACCCCTTCCTCGATGGCGGCCTCGATTTCTTCGGCAAAAGCCGGCATCTCGGCGCGCGTCCGACGATAGAGGAGCGTGACACTCTCCACTTCCTTCTGCCTGAGGGCCATCCGGGCAGCATCGACGGCTGAGTTGCCGCCGCCGATGACACCAACACGACCGCGTGCCAGCGCGAATCCGCCGGTGTTGTAGGCTTTCAGAAACTCGATTGACGGGTAGATTCCCGGAGTGTCTTCGCCCACCATGCCCAACTGCCGGCTCTTATGTGCCCCGATTGCGATCAGAACCGCCTTGTATCCATCGGTAAACAGGCTGTCGACGGTGAAGTCACGGCCGAGGGAAACGTTGCAGCGAACCTGAATGTTCTCGTCGAGCAGTGCCTGCACTTCCTTGCGGATGACTTCAGGCGGCAGGCGATAGGCCGGGATTGCGCTATAGAGCATGCCACCGGGTTGCGCGGCCGATTCGAAAATCGTCGAGCGGTATCCCCTGAGCGAAAGATAATGAGCAGCGGTCAGCCCGGCTGGTCCCGATCCAATGATGGCCACCCGCGGCGAGCCGTCGTCGGGATACCCTGTTCGGAGGGGCTTGTAGCTTGACGGATCGATGCGATCGGTGATGAACCGCTTCAGCGACCGGATGGCGACTGCCTCCCCGCCGTGTTCACCGGCGCGGCAATGCTCTTCGCACGGATGATTGCAAACGCGGCTGCACACGGACGGGAATGGATTCGCCTCGCGGATGACCCGATACGCCTGCTCATACTCTCCACGGCGAATATGCGCGACATAGCGCCACGCTTCGGTGCCGATGGGACATGCGGCCTGGCAGGGCGCTCCGACGAGGTCCTTACAGACAAGCGCGTCGCATTTCTTGTCCCAGACATGGCGTTCGCATTCCTCACGGAAGTAGCGCAGAGTGCTGAGCACGGGGTTGGGAGCGGACTGACCCAGGCCGCACATGGTGGTGTCCCGGACGGTGTGGGCCAGTTCCTCGAGCAGATCAAGTTGTTCGAGAGTTCCCTTCCCTTGCGACACGTCCTCCAAAATCTCGTACATCCTCTGAGTGCCTTTGCGACAGGTGAAGCACTTGCCGCACGATTCGTCCTTCAAGAACGACATGAAGTACTTGGCGACATCGACGATGCATGTGTCGTCGTCCATGACGATCATGCCACCGGAACCCATGATGGATCCGGCCTTTGTCAGACTGTCATAGTCGATGGGGAGATCGAACATCCGGGCGGGGATACATCCTCCGGACGGTCCGCCCGTCTGCACGGCCTTGATCTTCGCGCGCCCGACCGGCCCCCCGCCAATTTCGTAGACCACATCCTTGAT
Source organism: Candidatus Zixiibacteriota bacterium (assembly GCA_020058315.1). GTDB lineage: Bacteria > Zixibacteria > MSB-5A5 > WJJR01 > WJJR01 > JACRMA01. The sequence goes on along the minus strand of JAGVEK010000498.1, from coordinate 653 downwards.
CTTGATCCCGAGCGGCACTTCAACCAGACCGGTGCTCTTGATCTTGCCCACCAGCGAGAAGATCTTGGTGCCGGTGTTACCCGGGGTGCCGATCTTGGCGAACTCCTCTGCCCCCCGGCTGATGATCACGGGGATATTCGCGAGTGTTTCGACATTATTGATGCAAGTCGGGTGACCGTCGATCCCTTTGGCAATCGGGTACGGCGGACGCTGGCGCGGTTCGCCGAGCCGTCCCTCGACTGAGCGAATGAGTGCGGTCTCTTCGCCACAGACAAAGGCTCCGGCGCCGCGTACAATCGAGACACTGAACTGGAAGCCCGATCCCAGAATGCTGTCTCCGAGAAGGCCGAGTTCCGTCGCTTGCTTGATGGCGATGCGGGAATGCCTCACGGCCAGCGGGTACTCGCTGCGGACGTAGATAATTCCTTCGGTGGCGCCAATCGCGATTCCGGCGATGATCATTCCCTCAAGGATTGCATGAGGGTTGCCCTCGAGGAGGCTGCGATCCATATAGGCACCGGGATCGCCTTCGTCGGCGTTACAGACAACATACTTCTGCTCGCCTTTGCGTCCGGAAGCGCGCGCGAGGCGCCACTTCTGTCCGGTCGGGAAACCAGCCCCACCGCGTCCCCGTATCCCGGATTTGATCACCT
>JAGVEK010000062.1 GCA_020058315.1 Candidatus Zixiibacteriota bacterium | reverse complement strand
GATGATAACCAATTCAAGACATCCTCGTGGTCTACCATTGCTCCCTTGGCTCGACGGAGAGGACAGGAAATGCAAAGCCCCATTCCCCCGATGCCGCGCCCGCCCATACCGCCCGGCACGCCCTGATTGTCCCACGCCGGATGCCCGCAAGTCAATCGACCCACCCCGAAACTCCCATAGGCGGCAGGTTGGCCGCACCCCAACCCCGAAATCGGCCGGCTACGAACATACGTCCCCATCCCCCGCGCTACCCTCGACACGACCCCTTGTTGGTCGCTATTGCGCGTGATCACTCCCACCCGTCGCACCGTCCCGCCATCTGGTCCATCTGCGGCCTGTCCGAGGTTGCGGGCGTCTGGTCGGCAAATTTCCAACTGCAAGTGCATCCGCGCTGGGGGAAATTGCACATCAGGGTGTCGAATTGAATTCCATATCCTTTACGCTCCAGCACGGAAAGAAGGAGACGCAAAGACAGATTTTCAAGAAGACCCTTCAATGTATCCATTGCATTCAAAAATCCACAATGTAATCCCCATTTGTGTAATCAGGGCCCCCCTTTCGCATCTCAATAGACCGAAAGTATTCCCACATTAAATACCCAGGAGAACCCGGAGGCACCATGCCCTGAGCCTTGTCACACAGGGCGCTGTCGACATTTACTCTTCCACGAACCGCTGCGGAAGTCTCTGCCCCACCATTTTCATAGAGCATGTAAATATTATATCCCGAAAAACCATTGAACCGCTCAAGGCAAGGGAAGTCTCTGGGCGGGAAGAACACAAGGATTGGGCCACTGCCAATAAACAGCTCTCCCCACTCATCCGAAAATTCTGATAATACCACCTCTACGATGATGGGGGGAGAAGACAATCCCACTCCCTTGCCAGGCGCGCAATTCTCGGCAATGCATATGTGTGCCTCGACTCGGAATTCTCCTTCATGGTCAAAAATCGGCTTCCCGCTCGATTCATTCATAAGAAGGAACGGTATCATGATCCTTTCACCGGTCTCAAGAAACACTTTGCGCGGATGGCTCGGAAGTGGGTGCTCGAATACAATTTTGGCGTCCTTTTCCGAACTTGTTGCCGTGAACCAGAGAGTAGTTCGAATGAAGCTTGGACAATTAAAGCGGATGGGTGGCTGGTCATTATTAACGATTTCAACTACCCCACCGAGAACGCAATTCTTGGCAACGGATCCGTTCTCTGGCAAAATCTTTAGCTCCAGGGCTATAGAATCCAGGCTGCACAAGCACAGCGTGGCTAAAATAAATAATGCGCGGAACACGGCATCCTCCTTAAGGGACAGGAAAAACCACCGCATAGTTGACCTTCCTCGCGACCGCTCAGCCGTACGATCCTACCACCGCTGATTGCCCGGCGCCAACTCCTTGCCCCGGTTCGCGGCGGCCGAAGCGCCGAAACTGGACTCGACAGCGTGAATCCTGGCTGGTGCGGACACACCTTTCCGTCCGCCGCTTTCCCCCTCCTGCGGCCCCTGCGCCAAAGCCTGGTCTGTTCGCTGATTCACTCCCAGCCGTCGCTCCGCCCCGCCGTCTGGTCCATCTCCGGCCAGTCGCCGGGCCCGGACGTCTGGTCGAAACGGAGCTCCCCCTGGGGCGGCGACCGCGCCGGCAGCACGGTCGGGGGCATGGTCGGCTCCCCTATATGGTCGAGTATGCGCTCGATCACCGGCCGCTCCAGCACGAACGCGATGATCCGCATCGGCTCGCCGCATTGGGGACATCTCAAGGGAAGGCATTCGTAGATCCGCACCAGCAGCTACGCCCAGCAGCGGGTCGCAGCCAGCGCAGCCCGCGCCGGCGCATCTTCGCCTGCAGCGCTTGGAGCGAGAACTCGCCGAGATCGCGCCCTCGCGTGTGACACCGGCTATGGACCGGAGACCGAAAATCAGGTATAATGAACGCAATCTCCGCGCTGGATCCGCACGTGAAACGAAGAAGGTGGATGATGCGCAGCGCTGCCCGCATATTCCTGGCTGCCTTCGCCGGTTTGGCCCTGGCCGGAGCCGCCCCGGCCCAGACCGAGCCGCCGGAGGGCACCAGCGTCCTGATGACCGCCGCCTGTGCCGGCGACGATGTGGTCTTGTCCATCGACTTCACCGTGACGGAGGCGCCACCCGCCGTCTTCGTCGGCTGGATCGTCGAATGCGAGATGATCGGCTTGTGCACCCCCGTTGCCCAGGTGACGGATGTGCTGCCCTGGCCGGCCCTCGGCCAGACGCACCTCGACTTGTCTGTCACCCCGGACAATGCCTGGTTCGATTCGATCTACCGGATCTGGGCCGTCGATGCCGCCGGCAACCGGACTTACATCTGGTGGCCGCAGCGGCAGAATTTCGCCCACGCCGAATGCATGCCCGGGCCCACTGTCGTCGGCCGCTTCCTCGAGCTTTTCGGCAACCTCTATTTCGAGAGCTGCTCCGAGATGTGCTGGCCGGATCTCTCGATGTTCGACGGCACCTACCCGCCCGGCGCGGAAACCCTGGCGGGCACCGGGCAGGTCATGGCACTTTACGGAGAACTGCTCAGGGGCATGGAAGGCCCCTTCATCAACGCCTATCGCATGGAGCCGAGTTACCTGCCCTGCGATGCGGTTTCGGAGCAGCCCACGACATGGGGAGGGCTGAAGGCGACCTACCGCTGACGATCGCCGGCGCACATTCCGCCTCAGCGCAGCACGGTGATGCGCTGCGTGCTCTCGCATCCCGTGTCGGTCAGCCGCGCCAGGTAGACGCCCTGGGCCACCCGCGCTCCGTTGTCGTCCGTGCCGTCGATGTCCCGGACAGCAGCGAGCACGCGGGCGGGATCGCCGCCGCAGAGGAACTGGGGTTCGATCAGGCGATCGCGACCGCGCCGGCAGCACGGTCGGGGGCATGGTCGGCTCCCCTATGTGCTCGAGTATGCGCTCGATCACCGGCCGCCAGGCGAATCCCCCCCTTGGGCTCGTCGGCGGCCGCCGGGCTGATTGGCCATGCGGAAGCCTCGACCTTTGGCAGCCCCATCTTCTGGCGGGCGTCCTGGAGCACCT